>JACNHM010000537.1 GCA_014383605.1 Chloroflexota bacterium | reverse complement strand
AGATTGGTAGATTGGTAGATTGGTGCACTGGCAGACCACGTTCTGCTGACCAATTCACCAGTTTACCAATTTACCAGTGCACCGACATTATAGTCGGCTTCGTCGTTTTGAGCAAAGTGAGCGTGAGCGCTTTGCCTGCACGTCGGGCCTGTGGTATAATATGGCTATGGTGAACCGACGGATGCGGCAGGAGGCAATGCAAAGCAGGGGGGCGGTGCGGTGGACGGTGAGTCGCCAAGGTGACCCTGCCGCTGTGTGCACCGCGCCGCTGGGGCCGGCCGGGCTACCGCCCATCCGTTTGGCCGTGAGACAGGAGCTCGCGCCTGGTGCGTGAGCTCCTTTTTCTTTGGGAAACAGAGGAGGGAAAGAGGCATGCACCCAGCTCGTCAGCTTTATCAATTGCAGGAAACCGACCTGAGCCTGGCCGCTGTGGCCCAGCGGCTGGTGGAGATCGCGGCCGTTTTGGGGGAGACGGAGGAACTGCAGGCCGCGCGGCAGGCGGTGCAGTCCACCGAGGCGGAGCTGCAACGCTGGCAGGTCACGCGGCGCGACCGGGAACTGGAGGTCAGCAGTCTGAGCGGCAAGATCAAAGGCAGCGAAGATCGCCTCTACAGCGGCCGGGTGCGCAATCCGAAGGAACTGAAGGGTCTGGAGGACGAGCTGGATAGCTTGCGACGCCGGCGAGAGGGCGTGGAGGAGGCGCAACTGGAGGCCATGCTGGAAGTGGAGCGGCTGCAGAGCGTGCGCACGGCTCAGATGGAGACGTTGGACACCATCGGCGCGGAGTGGCAGGCGGCGCAGGAGGTTCTGCGGGCCGAGCAAGCAGATCTGAAAAGGCAGCAGGGCCAGTTGCAGGCCCGGCGGCAGCGACAGGCGGCCGCGGCAGGCGACGACCTCCAGGTCTACAAGAATCTGCGCCCCCGTAGGGGGGGGCGCCCGGTAGCGATACTGAAGGGCGGTGTTTGCCAGACGTGTGGCATGGCCCTGCCTACCGGCGAAGCGCAGCGAGCGCGGCACAACCCGGAGCTTTGCTTCTGCTCCAGTTGTGGACGCGTGCTTTGGGCCGAGTGACATCCTGAAACTTGGCCGCCGGCTTTGCGTAGAGGGATGTGGAGTGCAGCGACTTCCAATGCTGTCCAACACGTGATGAAAGGAGACGTTATGACCGAGGAAGCGAAAACGGCAAGCGCCGAGGAACGGACCGTGGTCGAAGAACTCAGCGAATTGGGTCGCCAGTTGGGCACGGCGTTCAAGTCTGCCTGGGAAAGCGAGGAGCGACGGAAGCTGCAGCAGGAGATCAGCGAGGGGCTGGACGCCCTGGGCGATCAATTCGAAGAAGCGGTGCGGACCGCCCGGGAGAGCGAAGCGCTGCAGGAGCTGAAGGCGGACCTCAAGCAGACGGTGGAAACGGCTCGCGAGAGCGAGCCTGTTCAGGACATCCGCCAGGGGTTGGCGAAGGGGTTACGGCAGATCAACAGCGAGCTGAGCAAGCTGGTGGCCTCGTGGCAGAAGCCGGCCGCCGAGCCAGAGGCTGCGGAAGAAGGGCCCGGTGAGCCAGCCGCCTGAGACGGGCTGATAAGGTGACAGGGAGACGAGGGGACAAGGAGACGTCGGGTGCCCGAAAAGGCCAGCTCGTCGTAGGGGATCTCGTCGGCGGCGAACCAGCGCACCTCGCTGACGTCGTCGCCGGGTCGCAGCCTGCCGCCGGTGGGCCGGCCGGCGAAGAAGATGATGACGCCCTGCCGCTGATCCTCCTGGCCCAGGGTGGCGACGTCGAGGACCTCTCTGACCTGCACCTGCAATCCGGTTTCCTCTGCAACTTCGCGCTGGGCGGCGGCGCGCGGCTCCTCGTCGTAGTCCATGAAGCCGCTGGGGAAGGCCCAGCGGCCCAGGGCGGGCAGCACGGCCCGCCGCACCAGCAGCACGCGGCCCCGCTCATCCTCCACCAGCACGGCGACGGCCACCTTGGGCTCGCGGAAGTGAACGAAGCCGCAGCGGGAGCAGGTGCGCCGCGTGCGGCCGAAGCGTTCCCGATCCTGCAGGGGATGGGCGCAGGCGGGGCAGAAGTTGTATGCGACGTCCATGGGGCGATTACACCTTGGGCAGGTAACGCATCCCGGCTATTCAAACAGCCGGCGCAGGCCACGGTAGGTGACCTCCGAGCGGCGAACTATGCGACCGATCAGGATCATTTCCTCGGAGTCAAACACCTTGTAGACGATCCGGTAGTCCCCCACCCGCAGCCGGTAAACGTCCGGTTCCAGTTGCCTGGCACCAGGAGGACGCGGGTCGTCCACCAGTGGTTGCAGCGCCTCGGCAATGCGTTGCCGATCGGCGGCAGGAATGCGGCGCAGCTGGCGCTTGATGCGGCTGCTGACCGTCTCGATCCGATAGGTCATCGGCGGGCTGCTTCCTCAGCCTCAACCTCGGCCAGGACCTCTGCAAAGGGCTGGCCACCGACAGTGCGCCATTCGATCTCAACCTCGCGCATCATGCGGATGTCTTCCAGGTCCTCTAGCCGTTCCAGAAGCCGGTTCAGGGCCTCGTATCCGATCAGATAGCCGGCTGGCCGACCGTAGCGGGTGATCATCACCGGCTCATGACCGGCTTCGGCTTCGTCCAGCAACCGGGAGATGTTCTGGCGCACTTCGCGCACCGGCAACACTTTGCTCACGGCCATGGCAGCACTCTCCGTTTGTGTACCTTTTTGTGTATCAATTGTGTGCCATTTTACCCGCGATGGCTGGAACTGTCAAGATGCGAGCGGCCCCAGCGGCTGGGCCGTGGGCTGCGGGGCTCAGGTGAGAACCCGGATGATCCAGCGCAGGAGGTTGAGCCCGAGCACGCCGAGCAGGCCGGCGCCGAGAAGGGCGTACAGCCACAGGAACAACTGGGGCAGCCGCGCCTCCAGATCGGAGAAGTTCAGCCCCTGGCCGGGGATCATCTGGCCCTCTTCGTCCCGCGGGTAAAGATCGTCCTCGGCGCGGAAGATCTTCACCGACTGGGCCATCTGCGGTGACTCCTCCATCTGGCGCAGCGTGTCAATGCGCAGGCCGACCAGCAGCTTGTACTTGCGGATGAGCTGGGCCCACCACAGGCAGACGGCGATGCCGGCGATGACCAGGGGCAGCGGGAGCAGCAGCGTCCAAACGCCCCTCGCCCCCAGGTCCTTGATCAGCAGCCCGATGGCCGCCAGCAACAGGGAGTTGACGGCCACGTACATGTTGGAGATGGTCTGCCGGCGCTCGGTGAAGCGGGCGGCGTCCTCGATGA
>JACNHM010000369.1 GCA_014383605.1 Chloroflexota bacterium | reverse complement strand
ACGTCGTGGCCGTGCAGTTCAGCCGCAGCGGGCGGCTAGAGCGGTTGACGGTGATCGAAAACGCGGTGGAAGGGTAGGCGTTGTTCCCTCCCCTGATCGCTGTGATCGGCCCCACGGCCGTGGGCAAAACGGCCATCTCCCTGCATCTGGCCGAGGCCTTCGCCGGCGAGGTGGTCTCTGGCGACTCGCGGCAGGTCTATCGCGGCCTGGACATCGGCGCGGCCAAGGCCACGCCCGATGAACAGCGCCGCGTGCCCCATCATCTCCTCGATCTGACGAATCCCGATGAACCGCTGACGCTGGCCGACTATCAGCGTCTGGCCTACGCGGCTATAGAGGACATCCTGCGCCGCGACAAGCTGCCGCTGCTGGTGGGCGGCAGCGGCCTCTACGTGCGGGCGGTGCTGGAAGGATGGACGATTCCCCGCGTGAAACCCAACCCCGCGCTGCGGGCGGCGCTGGAGCAGGAGGCCGAGCGGCAGGGCGGCGCGGCGCTGCACCGCTGGCTGGCGGCGCTCGATCCGCAGGCGGCGGCGCGCATGGATCCGCGCAACGTGCGGCGGGTGATCCGGGCGCTGGAGGTGTGTGTGACGGCGGGACGGCCCATCAGCGCATTGCAGGCCAAACGGCCGCCGCCGTACCGCATCCTGCGCCTCGGGCTGACCATGCCACGGTCCCTGCTCTATCGGCGTATTGACGAGCGGGTGGAGCGCATGATCGCCAGCGGCCTGGTGGAGGAAGTGCGGGCGCTGGTGGCCCAGGGCTACGGCTTCGACCTGCCGGCCCTGAGCGGTCTCGGCTACCGGCAGATCGGCCTCTATCTGCAGGGCGAGGCCACGCTGGAGGAGGCGGTGGCGTTGATCAAGCGGGAGACGCGCCGTTTCGTGCGCCAGCAATCCACCTGGTTCCGGCTGGACGACACGGCCATCCGCTGGTTCGACGCCAGCGCGCCGGATTGCGCCGAACGAGTGGGGGATGCGGTGAGGGAGTTTCTCTAGCGCGTCGGCGGGAATCGTGGTATACTTGAGCCACGATGGACACCACGGAAAGGCACGCGCCGCAGCGCTCGCTGCGCTTGACCACGCCACTGCCCCTGGCCCTCATCGCCCTGCTGCTCCTCCTGCAGCTCACCAATCCCGCCAGGGTCTGGAGCTGGCTTCTTGTTGGCCTGACGACCATTCTCGCCATCGCCTACGTCTGGGCGCGCCAGATGCGCGACGAGGTCATCGCCAGCCGGGAGCTGAGCGGCACCTGGGTCGTCGTCGGCGACGTCCTGCAGGAGCATTTCCGGCTGCAGAACGCTTCGCTCCTGCCCGTGCTCTGGGCCGAGGTGGTGGACGGTTCTGACGTCCCCGGCTATCGCGCTGACCGCGTGGAGACCGCCCCCGCGCAGGGCGTGCGGCACTGGCAGACGCAAGGGACGTGCCAGCGGCGCGGGCTGTTCTCCCTCGGGCCCTGGGAGCTGCACCTGGGCGATCCCTTCGGCCTTTTCCACATCGTCCACCGCTACGCCGACATCCGCACCCTGCTCGTTTATCCCCGCGTCATGCATCTGCCCGCGCTGAACCTGCCCCGCGGCGCGGCCGTGGGCGCTTCGCGCGCCAGCCAGCGTTCCGTGGAGCCCACCGTGGCCGCCGCCAGCGTGCGCGACTACGCGCCCGGCGATGCGCTGCGCCGCGTCCACTGGCCTGTCACGGCGCACCGCGACGCGCTGATGGTGCGGGAGTTCGATCTCGAACCCTCGGGCAACCTGTGGATCGTGCTCGACCTGGATCGCCGCGTGCAGGCGGGGGAGGGGCAGGAGTCCACGGAAGAATACGGCGTCATCCTGGCCGCCTCGCTGGCCGCCGAGATGCTGCGCCAGAACCGCGGCGTGGGCCTGGTCGCCTTTGGAGCAGAGCCTGCTTTTGTCCTGCCGCAGCGGGGCCAGGCCCAGCTCTGGCGGCTGCTGCACCTGCTGGCCGGAGTGACCGCCGCTTCCGATTGGCCGCTGGCCGGCGTGCTGGAAGACATCAGCCCCACGCTGGGCCGCGGGCTGACGCTGGTGGTCATCACACCTTCGCTGAACCCCGATTGGATCGCCCCCTTGCTGCCGCTGGCGCGCCGCGGCATCGCCCCGGCGGCGGTCTTACTCGACCGGGCCTCGTTCGATGGCCAAGGCCAGGAACCCGGCAGCGTGGCCGCGCTGCGCGGCCTCCTGGCCGAGCAAGGCGTGCCCAGCCACGTCATCCGCAAGGGTTTCCCCTTCCGGCCCCTCGTTTCCTACCGGCGACGGCGGCTGGTGTACAAGGTGCTGAGGGGCACCGGACGGGTCGTGGCCATGGAGGTCGAAGAGGAAGTTTAGGCCAGGGATCGGTGATCAGTGATCAGGGGGACCCCTGATCACTGAGACCTGAGACCTGATACCTGATCACTTGGATTGGGAGATGTTGCCCTTATTGCTGCGACTGCTGAGACGAATACGCCCCCGAGAGGGCTGGCTGATCCTGCTCCTGAGCCTGGTCGCCGTGCTCTGTCTGCCGGCGTCGCTGTTGCAGGTGCGTTGGGTGCAGGGAAGCAGCACGCTGGTGGGGCTGGCCCTGCTGGCGGCGCTGCTGGGGATGGCCCTGGCGACGTGGCGCTTCCCCGGCTGGCTCGCCGGCGCGCTCATGGCCGTCCTCGGCCTGGCGACGACAGTGGGGTTCGTGGGGCGCACGCTGCCGCCGCTGCGGCTGGTGCTCGACGAATGGGCCTATGCCTTCCGCTGGCTGTGGCGACTGCCCGGCGAGAGGTTGCCGCCGTTTCCCTTCCAGACGTTGGTCAGCGACGTGGCACGGCGGCTGGGGACTTTCGGCAACCGGCTGTGGTGGTGGACTCAGGGGGTGGCAAGAGGCGGCGCACAGCAGGATAACCTCGTCTTCCTGTTCCTCGTTGCCCTGCTGGTGTGGGCGGTGAGTGGCTGGGCCGGTTGGTGGGTGTATCGCCAGCGGCGGGTGCTGCTGGCCCTGTTGCCCACAGGCGCGTTGCTGGCCACGAACGTCTTTTTTGCTGACGAGGGGCAACCCTGGCTGCTGTGCTTTCTGGGCTGCCTGACCGCTTTGCTGATCGCCGTGCGCTTGGCGGCGCTGGAGCAGCGCTGGACGGCGGCGGGAACCGACTACTCCGAAGAGGTGCGTCTCGATCTGGCCTTCGTGGGAGCGGCGCTGACGATCGTGGTGCTCGGCGTGAGCGTGGCCGTGCCTGCCGTCGCCTCCCGCCGCACGGCGGAGTGGTTCTGGCGCCATTTTTCCAAACCTTGGGAGCAGGTGGAGGAGACGGCCGAGCGGCTGTTCCCCGAATTGCAGCGGCCGGCCCGCTCGCCGTTGGGAGGTGCCACTCCCGGCGCTGGGGGCTTGCCCCGTGCTCATCTCCTGGGCGGCGATCCGGCGTTGAGCACGCGGGTGGCGCTGCGGGTGTGGGCGCATGAGCCGCCGCCGGACCAGGGAGGCCAGCAGCACTACTGGCGTGCCCATACGTACGCCGTCTACAACGGCCGCGGATGGGACGAGGAAGAACTGCAGGCGCTGGAGCGCCGCGCCGGGGAACCGTGGTTGGAGGAATGGCTGGTCGGCCGGCGGGAACTCCTGCAGACCGTGCAGGTGATCGGCGCGGCGGGCAACGTGCTGTACGGCGCGGGCGAGCCGCTGGCCCCCGACCGTCCCTATCGGGCGCTGCTGCGGGATGAGCGTGACTTGGCCGCGCTGCAGGTGGCGCGACGGGCCGAGGAGTACACCATCCTCTCCGCCGTGCCGGCGGTCAGCGAGGAAACGCTGCGGGAAGCCGGGGAAACCTATCCGGACGGGGTGCTGGAACGCTACCTGCAACTGGAGCCGCTGCCGCAGCGGGTGACCGAACTGGCTCAGCAACTGGTGGCTGGAGCGGAGACGCCATACGATCGGGCGCTGGCCCTGGAATCGTACCTGCGCACCATCGCCTACACGCTGGACGTGGCGCCGCCACCGCCGGAGCGGGACGTGGTGGATGTCTTCCTGTTCGACCTGCGCGAGGGGTATTGCGACTACTACGCCACGGCCATGGCGGTGCTGGCCCGCAGCGTGGGGCTGCCGGCGCGGCTGGCGGTGGGCTATGCCTCCGGCAGGTACGACGAGGAGGCGGGCTTTTTCCAGGTGACGGAGGAGCAGGCCCACTCCTGGGTGGAGGTGTACTTCCCGCGTTACGGCTGGATCCCTTTCGAGCCCACAGCAGCGCGGGCGACGTTCGAGCGGCGCGGTGGGCTGCTGGCTGAGCGACCGCCCGATCTGGACGAGCGGCTGCGGGAGCTGCGGGAGCAGGGCGAGTTCAGACAGTTCCGCGAGGCGCTGCAGCGTTGGTCACTCTGGCTGGGGATAGGCGGCGCGGCCTTGGCCGCCGGAGCAGCGGTGTGGGCCATCCGGCGGCGGCGACGGGAAGCGGAACTGAGTGTGGCGCAGCGGCTCTACCTGCGTCTGACCCGCTGGAGCGCTCGGCTGGGGCGGCGGCCAGTAGCCCACGAGACGCCGGCGGAGTTTGCCCGCGGCCTGGCCGACCGGCTGACCACGCTGGCCGCGGCAGCCCGTTGGGGCCGGTCCCGTCTGTGGGAACAGGGACAGGCCGCCAGTCGAGAAGCAGGGGAGCTGGCCTCCGTCTTCGTGCGGGCGCAATACAGCTTGCACCCACTGACCGAGGCCGAACAGTACCGTGCGCAGGCGCTCTGGCAGCGGTTGCAGCGTCGGCTGTGGACGCTGTGGATGACCCAGTGGCTGGCAAAAACCAAAGCCCAAAGTTCAAAGCTCAAAGCGGAATCCTCGGAGAGCCTCTTTGGATTTTGAGCTTTGGATTTTGTCTTGCTCTTCGTTGCTGTCTGTGCTATACTGACGGCGGAGAGACATGGCAACAACGGCTTCTGCTTCGGGCAAGGTGATTCTGTTCGGCGAGCACGCCGTGGTTTACGGCCGGCCGGCCATTGCCGTGCCGGTGGCCGAATTGCGGGCCTGGGCCACGGTGGCCGATGCGCCGCCGGGCGCGGGCTGCACGGTCCTCGCCGCTGACCTGAACCGGCGACTTTCCCTTGCCGACGCGCCGCCCGACGATCCGCTGGCCCTCATCGTCCGTCTGACGCTGGGTGAACTGGGCATCGTCGCCGAGCCGGACTGGACGATCACGCTCCGCTCCGACATTCCCATCGCCGGCGGGCTGGGCAGCGGCGCGGCCGTCTCCACGGCCATCGTGCGGGCGTTGGCGCAGCATGCCGGGAGGCCTCTGTCCCCGGACGTCATTTCCGGACTGGTTTACGAGACGGAACGGCTGCACCACGGCACGCCCAGCGGCATTGACAACACCGTGGTGGCCTACGAGCGGCCGGTGTATTTTGTGAGGGGGCAGCCGCCGCAGCCGTTGAGCGTCGGTGCCGACTTCTGGCTGGCCATCGCCGACAGCGGCGTTGCCAGCCCCACGAGGGTCGTCGTGGGGGATGTGCGCCGCGCCTGGCAGGCGGAGACGGCCCGCTACGACACGCTGTTCGACGAGATGGGCGGCATTGCCGAAGCTGCTCGCCAGGCCATCGAAACGGGCGCTGTGGCCGAACTCGGCCCGCTGATGGACGAGAACCAGCGGCTGTTGGCGGCCATCAACGTCTCCTCGCCCCTACTGGACGAACTGTGCGCGGCGGCGAGGCAGGCTGGCGCGGGCGGGGCCAAGCTCTCCGGTGCCGGCCGCGGCGGCAACGTCATCACTCTGGTGACACCGCAGACAGCGCAGGAGGTGGCCGCTGCCTTGCGAGCCTCGAGAACGACTGAAGTTATCATCACGCAAGTGAAGCAAGAGGGACGCGTACAACCGCGGACAACCATGGATTCTTAACTTTGTCCGCGTCCAACCGAGGAGTGCTCATGGATCTGCGAGAGTTTCTGGACAAAGCTGATGCTGCTGGGTACCTGTTGACCATCACCCGGCCCGTGGACCCGCACCTGGAGATGGCGCGGGTCATCGGCGCGCTGGAGGGGCGACCGCTGCTCTTCACCGACGTGAAGGGCTCGGCCACCCGCGTCGCTGCGGGCGTCTGCTCCGACCGGCGGTATTTCGCCCTGGCGCTGGGCTGCCCGCCGGACGAGTTGCTCTTCCGCTTGGCGGAGGCGCTGGCCCATCGGCAGCCCCTGCCGGTGGTGGACTCCGCCCCTTGCCAGGAAGTCGTGGAGCCGGGCGTGGATCTGACAACGCTGCCCTTCCTCACCCACTGGCCGCACGACGCCGGACCCTATGCTACCGCCGCCGTGACCTTCATCGAGGACCCGGACACCGGCCCCAGCATGTCCTTTCACCGGTTGCTGCGGCTGGACGAACGGAGGTTTGCGGCGCGCGTGGTGGAGGGGAGGGGCACACACACAGCGCTGGGCAAGGCGCAGGGCGACCTGTCGGTGGCCATCTGCATTGGCCTGCCGCCGCACGTGCTGCTGGCCGCGGCCATGTCCCCATCGCCGGACGTGGACGAGCTGACCATCGCCCAGGCGTTGGCCCCCACGCCCGTCGTGCGCTGCCGCACCGTGCCCCTGCGTGTGCCGGCGACCGCCGAGTTCGTCCTGGAAGGGCGCATCACCCACCGCACCGTGGCCGAAGGACCCTTCGTTGACCTGACGGAAACCTACGACATCGTGCGCCAGCAGCCGGTGATCGAGATAGACCTCATCACGCATCGCCAGGAGCCCATCTACCAGGCGCTGCTGCCGGGCGGGCTGGAGCACAAGCTGCTCATGGGGCTGCCGCGGGAGCCGACCATATATGCCGCTGTCAACGAGGTCTGCGACTGCCGCAACGTGCACATCACGCCGGGCGGCACCTCCTGGCTGCACGCTGTGGTGCAGATCGAGAAGCATCACCCCGACGACGGGCGGCGGGCAGCCGAAGCCGCCTTCCGCGGCCATGCGTCGCTCAAGCACGTGGTCGTCTTGGACACCGACGTGGACCTCTTCGACATGCGGCAGGTGGAATGGGCCATCGCCACCCGCTTCCAGGCGGCCCGCGACCTCTTCGTCTTCGAGGATCAGCCATCCAGCTCGCTGGACCCTTCAGCGGAGCAGGTGCCGGGGCGCAAGGCCCGCACCAGCAAGATGGCCCTCGACGCCACCGTCCCCTGGGACACGCCGCACGGGCCAAGTGAGCCAGAGGGGTATCGGAGGGTGGCGTTGGAGTCGATCAACGTAGCTGAATACGTCGGGACAGGGGATAGGGGTTGAGGGTGAGGGGCGAGGGGCGTTTCCCCTAACCCATAACCCCTGTCCCTTACCCCTTCAAGCGAATGGAGATAGGCCATGCATCATTCCAAATCGGGCACGTCACTGCCTTCTGTTCTGCGCACCTTCATCGCTGTCGAACTCGATGACCAGGTGCTCCGCTCTCTGGCAGCAGTCCAAGGCAAACTGGAGGCTGCCGCGCCGCCGCGTAGCATGCGCTGGGTGCGTCCCGAAGGCATCCATCTGACGCTGAAATTCCTGGGCGACACACCGGCGGCGCGGCTGGAGGAGATCCAGCGGGCGCTGACCGCGGCGGCCGCGGAGGTGCCCCCCTTCTCCTTCAGCGTGGAAGGGTTGGGCTGCTTTCCCCACACGCGCCGTCCGCGCAACGTCTGGGTGGGCGTGAAGGAGCCGACGGGGACGCTGCGGGCGCTGTGGCAGGCGGTGGAAGCGCAGGTGGCCCCGCTGGGCTGGCCCACGGAGCAGCGAGGCTTCCAGCCGCACCTGACCCTGGGCCGCGTGCAGCGCCGCGCCAGCTCAGCCGATCTCCGGGCGCTGGGCGAACTGGTGGAGCGCAGCGACGTGGGGCGGTTGAGCAGCATGACCGTGCGGGCGGTGAGCTTCATCAGCAGCGATCTGAAGCCCACAGGGGCGGTGTACACGATCCTGTACGAGGCGGGATTGAAAGGGGGCTAAGGGGAAAGCATCCCCTCCCCTATGAGGGGGAGGTTGGGAGGGGGTGGAAGTGACGATCCTGATGCGGATTCCACCCTCCCCTAACCCCTCCCTGCCAGGGAGGGGAATGCTCAGACCCCAGGGAGGCTGCATGATCGTTGCTGTCATCGGTGCCGCAGTTTGTACGGACGCCGAGGCCGCCACAGCCGAAACCGTGGGCCGTCTGCTGGCGGAGGCGGGGGCGGTGCTCGTCTGCGGTGGGCGGGGTGGGGTGATGGCCGCGGCCTGCCGCGGGGCCAAGTCCGCCGGCGGGCTCACCGTGGGCATCCTGCCGGGGGGCGATGCTGGCGAGGCGAACCCCTGGGTGGACGTGCCTATCGCCACCGGTATGGGCGAGGCGCGCAATACCATCGTCGTGCGCAGCGCCGAGGCGGTGATCGCCATCGGCGGCGCCTATGGCACGCTGTCGGAGATCGCCTTTGCCCTGCGATGGGGCAAGCGGGTGGTGGGACTGGGCACGTGGGAACTGGCCCGCGGCGGCGCGCCCGACCGCGGCATCATCCGCGCCGAGACGCCGGAGGAAGTGGTGGGGATGGTATTGGTTATTGGGAATGGGTGATCAGGGATGGGGAGAGGCCGCGGGCTCGGCGGTGGGCTCCTCCGCCTCAACTGGCTCTTTGGATTCAGTCTCTTTCGCTGGCTCCGATTCCTCGACGAGTGGTGCCGGCACTGAACGTCGCCTGACAATGTGCGCGAGCCCGGCCAGCGGGCCGAAGGCCAGGCTGGCCACGAGGAAGGTGAAGAGGGCGATGGCCGCCAGGCCCACGGCTTGCGCCTGAAGTTGTCCCGGCCAGTCGGGCTGGAAGCCCGCCGCCGTCCACAGGCCGCTGACGCCCTGACCGGCCACGTGCAGATACTCGTCGGGGCCGATGCCATTCCAGCCGGCGCCGAACGTGCCATCGGCGAAGAGGGCCACGGCTAGCAGTCCCCACAGCCCGCCCAGCCCGTGCACGGTGAGCGCGGCCGTGGGATCGTTCCAGCGCAGGAGGTGGTCCACGAGGTAGCAGGCCAGTGGCGTGAGCAGGCCAGCCACGCCGCCGATGACCAGCGCTGCCCAGGGCGGCACGAAGGGGCCGCTGGCACTGACGGCGACGAGCCCGGCAGCCAGGCCGCGGGCGGCCATCAGCGGGTCGGGCCGGTTGGCGACGAACCAGGTGTAGGCCAGCGGCAGGAAGGCGCCGGCGGCCGCCGCCAGCAGCAGGTTGACCGTCAGGCGGGCGGGATCGAGGGAAGCCCAGTCGAGGAGGGGGTTGGCCCAGGCCCAGGCCACGCTGCCGATGAGCAGCAGGATAGCTCCCAGCGTGGCCAACAGCGGCAGGTGGACGGGGGGCAGTTGCGGAGGTGCGGAAGTGCGGAGGTGCTGGGGTGATTCTCCTCCGCTCCCCTGCTCCTCTGCTCCCTTGCTCCTCTGCTCCCCCGCCCCCTGGCTCCTCGGCACAAAGGTGAGGAGGCCGGCCCAGGCCACGGCCGCGCCGAGCAGGTGCACCAGGCCGCTGCCGCCGAAGTCCACGAAGCCATGGCTCAGCCCCAGGTTGTAGCCCAGGTTGGCCAGCCAGCCGCCGCCCCAGATCCAGTTGCCCGCCAGCGGGTAGAGCAGCGCGCCGACGAGCAGACCGCCGAGCGCCGCCACGGGGGCTGGAGCCCGGCCGCGCAGCGTCAGCAGGGGGATGAGCGTCGCCGTGGTCACCCAGGGGAGTTGGGCGAGGAAGAGGGCCAGCGCGCCGGGCGTGGCGGCGCCGTCGGTCAGGCCGAAGCCATGCAGCCCGGCCATGCCCCAGCCGGTGCCCCAGCGGATGTCCAGGGCTGACCATTCCCAAATCAACCCTTCCAGGCCGGCGGTGCGGTGAACCAGCCCCACGCCGCCAAATTGGAGGGCGAAGCCGCAGGCCCAGTAGCCCAGCGTGGCCAGGGCCAGTGCCGCCAGCCCGGCCAGCGTGACCTGACGTGTTTCCTCGGCCGGCAGCCCGCCGGCGGCCAGCAGCAGGAAGCCGATGGGCACGAGGAAGGCCAGCGCGCCGTTGAGCAACGGCCAGCTCAGGGCGGGGTCGGGGGCAGCATCAGCGATTTCCGGCGCCGCGGCTGCTCCGCTGACTGCCAGCAACATCACCAGCATGGCGACGATAAGAGATAGGGGGGAGGGGATGTGGCGCAAACTGGAAACAGAGCGATATCTGAACATCTTTCCTCCAGCGATGAGCTAATGAAGACCAGGCGACCAAGGATTACCCGACCAATGACCACCAGACCAAGGACTATCCGACCAACGAATGCTACCACAAATGAGCGAATCGGACAAGCCGACGGGTGAGGTGCGTTTGCTCGCCGATGCCATGCTGGGCAAGCTGGCCAGGTGGCTGCGGCTGCTGGGCTACGATACGACTTACGACCCTACCTGGGACGACGCGGCGATCGTGCGTCTGGCCCGCGCCGAGGGGCGGGTGATCTTGACTCGCGATCGCGAACTGGCGGCGCGGCGGGGAGTGTGGGCGCTGTTGCTCAGCAGTGATGAGCTTGAAGAGCAGATGGCGCAGATCATGAACGAGTTGCACCTGCCGCCGGCCGAGGCAGGCTCTCGCTGCTCGGTCTGCAACGGAGTGCTGGAGCCCGTGGGCAAAGCGGACATCGAGGGACGGGTGCCGCCGTACGTGTTGCGCACGCAGGAGATTTTCCACCGCTGCCCGCAATGTGATAAAATCTACTGGCCGGGCGGCCACTGGGCGCGCATGCAGCCGGTGATGAACAAGCTGAGGGGCGAGGGGTAGGAGGCAAGATGCAAGATGCAAGAGGCAAGAGGCAGGAAGCAAGAGTCAGGAAGCAGGAAGCAAGAGGCAGGAGGCAAGAGGCAAGAGGCAAGAGGCAAGAGGCAGGAAGCAATCTGCAATCTGCAATCTGCAATCCGCATTGGGATAGCTTTCTCACGGCGTTGATGTTCTTGTTCAGCCTGGGCCTCTACGTGCGCACGCTGGCTCCTTCCGTCACAGACATCTTCAGCGATACGTTGGAGTTTCAGCTCGTCGGGCCGACGCTGGGGATCGCCCACGAGACCGGTTACCCGCTGTACACGCTCTTGAGCTGGCTCTTCACCCGGTTGCTGCCGCTGGGCGATGCGGCCTTCCGCGTGAACCTGCTCTCGGCTGTCTGCGCCGCGTTGGCCGTGTCCTTCGTCTACCGGGCGGGACAGCACCTCAGCGGACAGCGGCTGGCCGCCGTTTGCGGTGCGGTGATCTTCGCTCTCTCGCCCGTCTGGTGGTCGCAGGCCGTCATCGCCGAGGTGTATGCGCTGCACGGCCTCTTTGTCGCCCTCCTCCTCTGGCTTATCCTCCGCTGGGAACTCACGCATCACGCATCACGCATCACGCATAGCGCATCACGTTTTACGTTTCACGTTTCACGTTTTACGTGTCTCGTCTTCGGCCTCTCGTTGACCCACCACCGCCTGACCCTGCTGTTGGCTCCCGCCCTGGCCGTGTTCGTGCTGTGGACGGAGCCGAAACTGCTGCGCCAACCGCGCCGCTGGCCGGGACTTCTGGCCGCGCTGCTCCTGCCGCTGCTCCTGTACTTCTATCTTCCCCTGCGCGGGCTGGTGATCACCTCGCTGGACGGGCGCTACGAGAACACCTGGGCCGGCTTCTGGCGCTGGGTGATGGCCAGCCAGTACTCCGTCTTCCTCACCGGCGATCCCTTCGCCGTGCAGCGGGGAGCGGCGTTCTACTTCGACCTCTTCCGGACACAGTTCGGCTGGGCCGGGCTGATCCTGGGACTGCTGGGAATGGTCGCCCTGCTGCGCAAGCCCAGACGCTGGGCGCTGATCGTCCTGGCCCTCGTGGCCAACCTGGCCTTTGCCCTGGCCTACCGCGCCGCCGACGTGGAGGTCTTCTTCATCCCCGCCTTCCTGCTCTGGTCGCTGCTCATCGCCGCCGGCCTGGGCACCCTCCTCAATTACGTTTCACGCATCACGCATCACGCATCACGTTTTACGTTTCACGTTCTACGTTTCACGTTTTGCATCATGCTGGCTGTTGCCTGCTTGCTGGAGCCGCTGTCGCTGGCCTGGGCGAACTTTCCCGTCCTCGACCGCAGCCAGGACTGGGCCGTGCACGACGTCGGGCGGGACGTGCTGGCGCAGCCGCTGCCGCAGGGAGCGACGGTGGTGGGCTTGCTGGGGGAGACGACGCTGCTGCGCTACTTCCAGCACACGGAAGGGTTGCGTCCGGACGTGGTCGCCGTGGCCGCCGACGCCGAGGAAGATCGCCACGCGGCCATCGGCGCCGCGCTGGCCGCGGGGAAGCTGGTCTACATCACCCGGCCGCTGGCCGGCGCGCCGGCGCGCTACTCGCTGGCCGCCGTGGGGCCGCTGGTGCGGGTCTGGCCCAAGGGGCAGGCGCAACCGCCGCAGCTGCCGCACGCGCTGATGCTTCCCTTCACCGAGGCGGTGGATCTGGCGGGCTACGGCGTGGAAATGCGCCAAGCGCACGCTGGCCCCGTGCTGCGCGTGACGCTGCACTGGCGGGTCACTGCGCCGGTGGGCGACGACCTGAAGGTGTCTGCCCGCTTGCTGGACGGGACAGGTCAGGTGGTGGTGGCTGCGGACGAGGTGCCGGTGCACAACACCTACCCCACCTGGGCCTGGCAGCCGGGGGAGACGGTGGCCGACGGCTACGATTTACCGCTGCCGGAGAGTGCCGCGCTGGGGCCGTACCGCCTGCTGATCATCCTCTACCGCGCCGCCGACGGCCACGAGGTGGGGCGAGCGGAGCTGGGGGAGGTCACGCTACCGTGAGCGCGGTGTCCCGCCGCCTGCTGATGGCGATGCGTCTGCTTTGCCTGATCCTCGTGACCCTGCACCTCCTGGCCCCGCTGCTGCCGGAGGAGCAGGCCTGGGGCCTTTGGCCGTACACGTACTTGCCGCCCCTCTGGCGATGGGTCTTTGCGCTGCTGGCTCTGCTCGCTTGCCTGCCTCTCCGATTGCGGATTGCGGATTGCGGATTGCGGACTGCAAATGGCAAATCGCAAATCACACATCATGGCTTGCGAGTTCTGAGCCGTTTTCGATCCCCTATCCCCTATCCCTTATCCCTTGTCCCTCGTCGCCTCCTTTTCGCCCTCGTCGCTTTGGCCTTTGCGCCGCTCTTCTGGCTGGGCCGCATCGTGCACACCCGCTGGGGCGACGCCTACATCCTGGTCAACGCTATCCCCCATCCCGACGCGCGGCTGGCCTACAACTGGCAAGCGCCGCTGGACATCTTCCTGCACGCCAAACTCTGGGCGTTGGGCCATCACCTCTTCGGCTGGGCCGACGCCATGCCTGCCTACTGGGTGCTGAGCAGCGTCGCCGGCGTGGGCTTCATCTTCGTCCTCTGCTGGCTGGCCGACGCGCTGGGCCGCAACCGCACGGAGAAGCTGCTGATCTTCGGGCTGGTGGCCAGCCTGGGCACCATGCAACTCTTCTTCGGCTACGTGGAGAGCTACACGATCATCTGCGTGGGCATCCTGGCCTATCTCTGGCTGGCGCTGCGCGGCCTGCGGGGGGAGGTGGACGTGGTGTGGCCCGCCAGCGTGCTGGCACTGACCCACGGTTTTCACCCTTCGACGCTGGTGCTGCAGCCGTCGCTGTGGGTTCTGGGTTGGACGCTGTGGAAACAGGGTGAAGTGAGGCAGGCGGCGACAGACCCGCCTGCAGAGGCGGTTCCCAGCCGCCGACAGGCCGCCGACAAGGTGTCGGCTCTCCGAGCTCTCCAGATCGGCTGTAAGGTGCTACTGCCTAGCCTGATCGTGGGGGTTGGGGTGCTGGCGCTGATGGAGGCGGGCGGGCATGGCCTGGAGGCCTTCCTGGGCGAAGACTTCCCCGGCGGCGGCGACCACCGCTGGCTGGTGCCCCTGTTGCGCACCACCACCCGCTGGGAACGCTACACCATGTTCTCCTGGCCCCATCTGCTGGACGTCGTCAACGAGCAACTGCTGACCGCGCCGGTGGCGCTGCCGGCGCTGTTGCTGATCTGGCTGTTGGCCCGCCGCCGCCTGGACGGGGGCGACCGGGCGCTGCGCTTTCTGCTGTTGGCCGCCGGCGGCTACCTGTTCCTCACCCTCGTCTGGAACCCCGACTACGGCGGGCGGCGCGATTGGGACCTCTTCGCCCCGGCCAGCCTGCCGCTGACGCTGCTGGCGGCCTACGTTCTGCCGCGGGCTCTGCCGGAGCGGGCCGCCCTGCGCGCCGCCGGCTGGGCGCTGGTCTCTGTGCAGGTGATGCACACCGCCGCCTGGGTCTACCAGAACACGCAGCCCTGGTTCTGGCCGTAAAACAAAACCTCCCGTGGGTTGCGTAAACCCGCGGGAGGCGTCCACGTTCCGCTCGTCCCGCTGACTGATCTACAGTTGTTGCACGCGGGTACGCAAGGAGTTCAGCATAGCCTGCGTCGTCCGCAGGTCTTGTTCGATGCGCTGCAGTTGCTCGTGCTCGGCACGCACGAAGCGGGTGTAAGGAGCCATGGCCTCCCGGATGCGGCGCAGCGACTGGCTCAATTCCTCCTCGAACTGGCGAGTCAGCGCCTCGCTGAGCCGTTGCCGCAGGTCGTTGACCTTCTGCTGCAGTTCCTTTTTGGCACGCCGCCGGCGGGCGGGGATGATGTACAGCCCCAGGGCGGCGACCGCGCTGGCGGCCAGCACGCCGGTGACGTCGGCCACGGCCGTGGCTAGCAGCCTGATCAGGATGGCCCCCAGGCCGATGGCCCCCACCTGTATCAGCGCCGCCTGGGCCACGGCGGTCTGGATCGACTCGGCCAACTGCCGCGCTTCCTTCTCCTTGTTGTAACTGCGCACCACCTGCTGGGCGGCGTGGCCCACGGAAGCCAGCAACTCCTGGCGGCTGCGCTCGAACCGTCCCCCCACGCGCCCCACGATGCGCCCCTCGTGCTGGGCGCTGCGCTGGTTGAGGTAGTCCATCACCGCCTGCCATTGCTGGAAGTCCTTGTCCACCATCCAGTCAATCAGCTCCCCGACGTGTGTCTCCACCTGGTTCACCGTGTCGGCCACTACGCGGCGCTCGAATTCCCCCTGCACCCGCTCGGCGTTCAGCAGATCGAAGATGCGTAGCAAGCGTATCGTGTCGTCGAAGAATTCCGTGCCCCGGGCCATCATCTCGTGCAGCACGTTCTCCACGTGGCTGAGGTGATACCTGAAGTCGCGGCGCATGTCCTCTTCGTAGGCCCCTAACTGCGCCTCCACGGTGTCAATGGTGGAGAAGTCGTCTTTGAGCAGGACCAGCCGGTTGCGGGTCACGTCCAGATACTGCGCAGACAAGCGGTCGGCCACGCCCAGGGGGTTTTCCAGCTTGAGGCGGATGCGCTCCCGCTCGTCCAGCGTCTCCAGGATGAAGCGTTCCAGCGGCGCGAAGCGGCTGGCCGACCAGAGCGTCTGCTGCCTTTCCGTTGTCGCTGCTTCTTTGGCTTGCCGGGCCAGCCTGGCCGACACGGGGAAGATCTGCGGGGCGACGCCCAGCAGCGTGCGGGCGTTCTGATCCACGAAGTCCAGCACCTGGGCGACCTCAGTCTCTCCTTCCAGGATGTCAATCTTGTTGACCACCACGAGCACTTTTTTGCCCCAGGCGCGGATGCGCTCCATGAAGACCCGCTCGCTCTCGCTGAAGGGGCGGTCAGCCGAGGTAACGAAGAGCACCAGGTCGCTGCGGGGGACGAACTCCTCGGTCAGCTCCTGGTGCCGCTGGATGACGGCGTTGGTGCCGGGGGTGTCCACCAGGTTGATGTCTCGCAGCCAGTCGGCGGGGTAGGTGAAGGTCAGGACGTCCCCTTCCCAGCCCTGGCCGGGCTCGTCGCCGTGGCGCAGCATCTGGATCTGGGTGGTGGTGGGGGTGACGCCTTCGGGCAGCAGCCGTTCGCCCAGCAGGGCGTTGATGAAGGCCGACTTGCCGGCGTTGAATTCGCCCACGACGACCAGCAGGAACAGCTCTTCCAGCTGACGTAACGCCTGTTGCAGGGGCAGCATGTCCTTGGGCGCGGGGTCCAGCCGCGCCAGGGTGAGCCGCAGCCCCTCCAGTTGCAGCCGTTCTTCTTTGAGGATCGTGTCCTGTTCTTTGCTCAGTAGCTTGCGCAGCAAGGTGTTTCCCCTTTTGACTGACAGAAACGTAAAACGTGAAACGTAAAACGGATAGAGTTACGTTTTACGCCTCACGTTTCGTACCTGGCCTCACTCATTCGCTGTCTCACAGCATACCACAAAAGACGGGAGTGGGCAAATCTCTTCACGGCAGGCGGTTCACCCCCACGCGTGTGGGGAAAACCTTTTTTGGGGGATCAATTGCTCGATTGGTCATCGCGGTTCGCCCCCAGGCGTGTGACGGTGATCGCGAACGTTGACATAATCCAGTTCACCCCCACGCGGGTGGGGAATCGCGCAGGTTGAAGGGGATGCTGGTCTCCCCGATCAGTGTGGGCACAGCGCCGAACATCTGCTGAGAGGTTACTACAAACCGCCTGACCTGCCGCACGAAGTTCCTGCGCTTTCTGCTGCGTCCGAAGACCAGTCTCAGTAGATCCAAGTTCCCGCTCACGACGGGTCGGTGACCCGTTGCAGGGCCGGTAACGGACCGGCCTGGAGCACAGGATTTGGATCTACTGGGACTGCCAAGTCCGGCAGGAAGGCGGTGGACTTGGCAGTCCACCGCGAGCTTTTGGGATTTACTGAGTCTCAGTAGATCCAAGTTCCCGCTCACGACGGGTCGGTGACCCGTTGCAGGGCCGGTAACGGACCTAATGTCACTAACTTTCAGTCTGTAGCTTTTCAAGCCAGCGTTCACGGGCT
>JACNHM010000527.1 GCA_014383605.1 Chloroflexota bacterium | reverse complement strand
TCGCAAACACAGCGGGCGCAGTTCAGGTGGCACGGTGGCGGTGACGTGAAAATAGATATGGTTTTTCCCGTCGCGAAGCCGATGGGAAAAAGCGTATTGGACTGAGCGCGAGCGGTGTGGGTGCGGTGTCGTGGGCGTGGGAGAGGGGATTGGTGGTTTCAGGCAAGTGTATCAGCGCAGATAGGGCGTAGGATGGGTATTTTGTGGTGGTTGTTCGGCTGGATCAGGGCGTACGCCACCGTACGCTTTCGGCGAAGGCCGAAAACGGGGTGGCGCAACGGCGCGGGCCGCCGTGTGTCGAGCCGCGGCGGCGGCGTGGGTGGGTGGCTGGGGACGGCTTGGATCGTTCCCGCAGCCGTGTAGAGCCGGTATGGAGGAGTGGCCGTTGTGGGCGAGAGAATCAGCGCGGCGGCAAGTGCGCTAAGCCCATCCTCAGGCCTTGTGTGTGGCGCCTCCCGTTGCCGGCTGGGAGGGTTAGTTCACCATAGCGGCGCTGCCGCGCCGGAGCTTATCGAGGAGGCTCACGTTGACTGAGCGGCACTTGGGGCATTTGACGGCGTATCCGTGCGCTTCCATCTCGCTCATGGCGAGGGCCTCCTCGGCGAGGTCGCCCACGCGCAGCACTTGGCTGCCATCGGCGGCTGGTTGGGCGAGTTCGAGCAGGAGGCGGGCGTGGGCTTGCTGCGGCTGCTTGGCCGGGTGCCAGAGGCCGTAGTAGCGCACCTTGTGGAAGCCCTTGGGGAGGACGTGGAGCAGGAAGCGGCGTAGAAACTCCACGCCGGGCACCCTCTCGGTCTTCCATAGGCCGGTCTTGCGCACCTTGTAGCGGAAGGTGACGTGGGTTTGGTCCATGGCCACCAGGCGAGGATTGCTGATGGCGATGCGGAAGACGTAGCGGCCCAGGTAGCGGAGCACGGCGTCCTTGCCGTTGCCGCAGGGCTTGCAGTATGAGCACCATTCCCGTTTCCAGGCCTTGGGCGGGACCTGGGCGAAGAGGTCGGGGTGGTCCTTGCGGAGCGCCTTGGCGAAGCGATCAGCGATCATGGGTGAGAGCTTCTTGACCGGCACAAGGAATCCGTTGGGCGCGTCATGCCACCCGGTGCCGTCGTCGCTGACCCCGCCGCCGGTGGCCAGCATATGCACGTGCGGATGGTGGAGCAGTTGGCCGTTCCAGGTGTGGAGCGCCGCCAGGATGCCCACCTGTGCGCCGACGAAGCGCTTCTCGGCGGCCAAGTCGCGCAGCGCTTCGGCGGCGGTCTTCATGAGCAGGCCGTAGAGGATCTTCTGGTGTCGCAAACACAGCGGGCGCAGTTCAGGTGGCACGGTGGCGGTGACGTGAAAATACTCACAGGGCAGCAGCTCGGTCGTGCGCGCTTCGAGCCAGTCGGCGGTCTGGCGTCCGTGGCACTTGGGGCAGGATCGGTTGCGGCATCCGTGGTAGCTCCAGAAGGTCTCATCGCAGTCGTTGCACCGGTAGCGTCCGCCTCCCATGGCCGCAGTCATGCAGTCGGCGATGTTTCGCAGCGCCCGGCGATGCGACGGCAGCATGAGATCGCCGAAGCGCTCCTCGTAGGCGTCCTGGAAGCGGCGTACCACGTCGGCCAGTTCGAGCTCGTATTTAGCCATGGGTCGGCCCTCCCTCAAAGACGTCGTCGAACATGCCATCGAGGCGGAGGCGCAGATCGTCGCGCATGGGCACGGTCAGATGGGTGTAGATCTCGGTCGATGCGAGGCTGGCGTGGCCCAGGAACATCTGCACGATGCGGATGTCGGTGCCTTGCTCCAGCAGGTGAGTGGCGAAACCGTGCCTCAACGAGTGGGGCGTGATGCGGTTGCCGAGGCCTACCCGATCACGGGCGTCGGTGAAGGCACGGCGTAGCGATTTCTCGCTGAAGGGGGCACATCCCTTGCGATTGGGAAACAGCAGGTGGGGATTCCTATGGCTAGGCCAGTAGGCGTGCAACTCGCGCAGCAACGCCGATGGCAGGGGAAGGATGCGCTCCTTGTTGCCCTTGCCGATGACCCGCACGATCATGTTTGTCGAATCGATGGCCTGCACCGTCAGGTTGAGTGCGTCGCTGATGCGCAGGCCCAGGGTGAGCATGAACGCGTAGCAGAGCCGGTAGCCCGGCTTGCGAATCGCCGCGATCAGTCTGCGCCCGTCGTCCCAGGCGATGGCCTGCGGCAGGCGCTTGCGCCGGGGCTGCCGTACCTTCTTGCGCGTGAACAGCGGCCAGTCCACCCCGAGGGTGCGGTAGTAGAAGAACTTGATGCCGTGCCAGTTCGTCTGGAAGGTGCCCTTGGCCACGCCCTTCTCGTCGCGCAGCCAAAGGACATACTGGTACACCTGCTTCTCCGTGAGCTTGTCGGGGCGTGTGTCGGTATGCCGCTGCAACGCTACGACGGCCCCCAGGTAGCATTGTTGCGTGCCGGCGGTGAGTCCGGCCAGTTCCATGTCGCCGATCATGCGTTGGCGCAACGGTGAGACGGGGCGGTCCCGCCCCTGCCCCGGATCCGGCGTCGGCCCAGCGGCACTGGTGGTGTGCGATGCGTTCTTCGATACGGTCATGACAATCCTCCACGCAAGACAATCAGGTTTCCCCGGCCACGATGGCCGGGCTGCGTGGAGAATAAGGCGTATTCGCAGGGAGGTAACGAGGGGGCCAGCCACAGAGGCGGCCAGCAAGAGCCCAAGACAGAGCCCCACCAGATGGCGGCGAAGAACCAACCTACGCCGCGTCAAGCTCAGACGCCGCCCAACTCCATCACGCGGCGAAGCCGCTTAGTCCAATAGCTGGATTTCAGCCCGAATTGTGTTTCATAACCCGTATCACTCACCAATTGGTCAATAAAATTTGATTATTTTCAATTTCAAGATTTTGGTAGAGTCCACTATCCAAACCCAGTTTTTTCAAGATTTGCTTTTGCACTTCCGACAGTGGGGTTAGATGACGCAGGAGGCTATTTCCGGAATGGATGATTGTCAAGTGAATTTTGGAGAACGCCTTTAAAATCCGTTCAGCGGTTGGGGAATCGGTTGTTTTTTTCGGATTTTCTGGATGTAATCCTTCTACGGAGACCGACTCTTGTTGTAAGGAACGACGTACTACAAACTCCATCAAGGTCAGCACCCGAACGCCCACCGTTAGCAAGTGCGTCAATCCCGCTACCTGATCCTCGCGTTGGACGAAAAAGGGGGCGATATTCAAATGACTTTTTAGGCGGTTAAAGATCCGTTCAACGCGATACTCCTTCCGGTAGCATAGTAGCGCCTCTTTGAGACTGAGG
>JACNHM010000367.1 GCA_014383605.1 Chloroflexota bacterium | reverse complement strand
ACGATAAGGTTACCACAAAGCTGTTCGGTTGTAAAAGTGCCGATTTTGGCCGGTTCAGAACGGTTTGGGCTCTGGTTGCACAACCGTTACGCTAGAGCGTGATACCAGTGAAAGGCGTTTCTTCGAGTAGTGTTGGATTGCAGTATCCAACACTGCTCGTAAGGAGAACGCCAAAGATGAGTGTGGCTGAAGCCAAGCCAGAGCGCAAAAAACCGGACGACATAATCTCCGAATTATGTGCTTGACCATTTGTTCTACGTCCAAATGTGCTTTGGAAACGGCTGGAGGTCACGTGAAAGGCTGGGATGGTTCCCTACGCTGTGATGTGTACGAGATATTCGTGGGACTCCAGTGTTCGCCGGGCCTATCCCAGTCCGGGAATGCTCTCCCAGATATGGGCAAAAGGCGGCTTTTTGGGGAAAGACGGCGTATTCCGGGGACGAATGTGACCCAGAAAGGCAAACAGGGTGTCGCTACGGCCCCAGATAATTCCCTTCCTCATCACAAACTAGGGAACCATCCCCGGTTTTACAATTCCGTCACCCTATCTCCATCGGATCTGCACAATGACATGCTATGCTGGAAGCGGAAAATGGGAAAGCCCCGGGGATGATCGGGGGCAACCCGCAGATGACAACTACCAAAACAAAACTAAAGGAGAACAAAAGGAGAACAACATGAAGAGCAATTGGAAACGTATCGGTGTGTTCGCAGGGCTCATTGCCCTGGTGGGCGTGGTCGGTCTGGCCAGCGGGGTTTCGGCCCAGGGGCTGGTGGAGCAGGGAGCCTCTGGCTGGGAGCGTGGTTTCGGCGGGATGACCGAATTCTGGGGCCGGATGGGCGAGGCCGTCGCCGACGTTCTGGGCATCAGCGTGGATGAGCACGGCGCGGTAATGGACACCGCCCGCCAGCAGGTGATCGAGCAGGCTGTGTCCGAGGGTGTGCTGACCCAGGAGCAGGCAGACCAGATTCTGGAGCGGACGGAAAGCGGCTTCGGCTTCATGGGTATGCCATTCGCCCCCGGCGGCCAGATGGGCGGCCGGATGAGCGGCCGGATAGGTGGCCCGGAGAACTCACCGATCAGTGTCGCGGCTGACCAACTCGGCCTCACAGTGGACGAACTGCTGGCCGAGCTTGAAGATGGCAGAAGTATTGCCGATGTGGCGGAACAGGAGGGCGTGAATGCGCAGACCATCGCCGATGCCTTCATCGCTGTCCGCACCGAGAGACTGGACGAGGTGGTGGCCGAGGGGCGCATCACCCAGGAGCAGGCTGACGAGATGCTGGCTCACATGACGGAGGAGGTGGCTGAGCATCTGAACGAACCCTTCGACGAGAGACACGGCTCTGGCGACTACCGGGATGAACCACTCGGCTTCGGGCGAGGTGGTCAGCGGGACGGCCAGCAGCCTGTTGGCCGGGGGCCTGGTGGGAAGGGACGCTTCGACGGTACACTTGCTCAGACTGAGTAGCCGAGCAGACAGTCGTATTTTCCAATAGCGAGGGGCGGATGCAATGTCCGCTCCTCGTTCCTTTTTTACAATTCCCCCATTTTACAATTCCCCCACCCCGCCTCCATAGAAGATCCACAATCATCTACCATACTGGAAGCAGACAACGGGCAAAGCCTCTGCAGAAGAGAGTCAGGGGCTGGCTCGTTGATCACAAGACCAACACAACGACAGACAACGTATGGGGTAAATATCCCCACGCTGGAGAGGGAGACGGGGGAGATCTATGAGCCCCAGTATCTCAGCCGGGAAGCGTATGACGCTATCATCGGCTCGCCGATGGAGAGAGGGGGCGATGGAGGCAGGGGCCGCGGAGGCCGGCCGTAACGGGAGGCGTTAGCGCTAAACCTGAGCGGAGTGAGGATTCGATGACGAGGCGGGGATAACCCCCGCCTCGTTTCTTTGGGGGACGGGGTGATCGGGCCGGACTGTCGGCTCTGGCCTGGCTGGCTCTGTCTTGCCTGCGGAGAGCGCAATCGGGCTGCCCAACCCCGTCTATTTCGATTTTGAGGGCAAGATCGCCCTGATCGGCTTCTATCTGGACCGGCGGGTGGTGCATCCAGGCGAAACGCTGCACCTGACCCTCTACTGGCAATTCCTCTCGCCGATGGAGGAAGATTACACCGTCTTCACCCATCTGCTGCAGCCGCCGGATCACATCTGGGCGCAGGAGGACGCTCAGCCCCAGGATGGTCAGGCGCCCACCTCGACCTGGCAGCCGGGGCAGATTATTGAAGACCACTACCGATTGACCCTGCCAGCGGAAACGCCGCCGGGCGTCTATGAGATCGAGATCGGCTGGTACCTGCCGGCCACCGGCGACCGGCTGAAGGTTGGCTTCAGTGGTCAGGAGGTCTTGTTGGGCAAGATCCGAGTTTCGGAGCCCTGAAGCACCCGTTCCACCATGTGTGGAGAGGATCCAAGGGCCGCTTCCTGAGCGAGGGAGTAGCCTTTCTGTTTGTGCTGCGATTTTACAATTCTCCTATCTCGTCTTCATAAAATCTCCACAATTTTCTGCTATACTGGGGGCGTAGAACGGAAAAGAGGGGAAAGAGGAAAGGAGGAGAAGCTCCCCCGTTTCATTGTTTAACTACCTTGACATTGTTAGATTAGCATAATGATGGCGAAAAGGCAACAAAACTGTTGTTTCACTGTTGTTCCAAGGCGGTCTCCTGACCGCCGGTTCCCGTTGCTGCTGGTCAGGAGGCCAGCAGAGAACTGAAATTCAACATTATCAAGCTACTTTGACAGGAGGATGATTATGAAACGATCTCGCACGAATCAGGTTCGGCCCCGGACGGTGTTGCAGATTTTTTTCTTTGTGCTGATCGCCTTGATTGCGGTCAATCACACCCTGGATGATAGCGGGATGGCGATCCCGCTGCTGTCCAACGCTTCGCTGCACGCTGTTTGCCCCTTTGGGGGCGTGGTATCCCTCTATCAGCTTGCCGCGGTGGGCACCTTCACACAGAAAATCCACGAATCTTCTTTCATCTTGATGATTCTGGTGTTCATTCTGGCTTTTCTGTTCGGTTCGGTCTTCTGCGGCTGGGTGTGCCCGCTGGGGAGCGTCCAGGAGTGGGTCGGTAAGCTGGGCAAGCGGCTCTTCAAGAAACGCTACAACCACTTCATCCCTCACCGCATTGACCGGTACTTGCGCTATCTGCGCTACATCATGCTGGCCTGGGTACTCTATATGACCGCCATGACGGGGAAGCTGGCCTTCGGTGATATCGACCCCTACTATGCCTTGTTTAACTTCTGGACTGGGGAGGTCGCCATCACAGGACTGGTGGTGCTGGGGATCACGCTGCTGGCTTCTTTGGTGGTGGAGCGTCCCTGGTGCAAGTATGTCTGTCCCTACGGGGCCGTGCTGGGGATCACCAACCTGTTCAGCATTTTCTCCATCCGTCGGCGGGAATCGGAGTGCAAGTTGTGTAATCTTTGCAGTCGTGATTGCCCCATGAACATCCCCGTACACGCTGTAGATGTGGTGCGGGATCACCAGTGTATTGGTTGCCTGGAATGCACATCCGAGGCGATCTGTCCTGTTGAGAATACTGTAGTTTTTGCAACTAGAGGAGGCCGATAATGAAAATGCGCTCGAGAACTCTAGGTGTCGTCATCGCTATCGTGATATTCGGAGGGATTATGGGGGCGTCCGCTTTGGGGTTGTGGGGAACCAAATCGTCCGGGACTCCCGCTAGAATCCTGGCTGGTCAAGGTGCCGGAACGAGTACTCCCGCTGACATCCGCGGCAATTACCGGTTTGGCGAAATCAGCACATTGTTCGACATCCCCCTGGAGACACTGAGTCGTGCTTTTGCCCTGCCAGCAGAAGTCGATCCGGCTACCTTCCAGAACCAAGACTTTGAAACCATCTACCCCGAATTTGAGGGGGAGGAAGAGATCGGAAACGGCTCGATGAAATGGTTCGTGGCACTCTACACGGGCCTGCCATACGAGTTGGAGCATGATGAGGAAGACACCTATCTGCTGCGCCCGGCGGTGGACATTTTGAAGAGCCACGCTGACCTGACCGCAGAGCAGATTGCCTACCTGGATGCGTACACCATTGAGCTGGAATCAGTGGAATACAGCCCGCCGGAAGATGAGCCGCAATCCGGCGAGGAAGCAGAGGGTGAGGCAGAAGATGAAATGATCGTAGCTGGTCAAGGTGCCGGAACGAGTACTCCCGCTGACATCCGCGGCAATCACCGGTTTGGCGAGATCAGCGAATTGTTCGACATCCCCCTGGAGACACTGAGTCGTGCTTTTGCCCTGCCAGCAGAAGTCGATCCGGCTACCTTCCAGAACCAAGACTTTGAAACCATCTACCCCGAATTTGAGGGGGAGGAAGAGATCGGAAACGGCTCGATGAAATGGTTCGTGGCACTCTACACGGGCCTGCCATACGAGTTGGAGCATGATGAGGAAGACACCTATCTGCTGCGCCCGGCGGTGGACATTTTGAAGAGCCACGCTGACCTGACCGCAGAGCAGATTGCCTACCTGGATGCGTACACCATTGAGCTGGAATCAGTGGAATACAGCCCGCCGGAAGATGAGCCGCAATCCGGCGAGGAAGCAGAGGGTGAGGCAGAAGATGAAATGATCGTAGCTGGTCAGACAAACTTTGCCGACCTGCTGGACTGGGGCGTGCCTGTTGAACAGATCGAGGCCATCATTGGCGGCGAAATCCCCAACCGCTTGATGCTGGTGCGGGATTACTGCACCGAGAATGGGCTGTCCTTCGGGGGGATCAAGACAGACCTGCAGGCTGAGGTAGATAAGTTAGAATAAAGGGCATGGTTCATTTTTGTCAGGAAACTGGTCTGAACCATGCCCAGTTCTCAGGAGGTTCATCTTGTGACCAACGAGCAAGCTCTAATCGAGATTCAAGACGTTACCAAGGTCTATCAGATGGGCCAGGTCGAGGTGCACGCCCTGCGCGGTGTCACATTGCAGGTGCATCCGGGCGAGCTGGTGGCCATCATGGGGTCATCCGGCTCCGGGAAGTCCACGCTCATGAACATCCTGGGCGCGCTGGATGTGCCCACCAGCGGTGCATACAAGCTCGACGGCCAAGATGTCGGGCGTATGGGTGGCAGGCAACTCGCCGACATTCGCAACCGCAGTATCGGCTTTGTCTTTCAGACCTTCAATCTTTTGCCCCGCACATCCGCTCTCGCCAACGTGGAATTGCCCCTGATATACGCCGGCGTATGGAATCGCCGCCAGCGCTCTGTCGCTGCCTTGGAGATGGTCGGGCTGGGCGATCGCATCCACCACAGTCCCAGTGAACTGTCGGGCGGCGAGCAGCAGCGCGTGGCCATCGCCCGCGCCCTGGTGAACGAGCCGAGCATCATTCTGGCCGACGAGCCCACCGGCAATCTCGACTCCAAGGCCGGCGCCGAAATCATGCGCATTTTCCAGCAACTGAACAACGAGCAGGGCATCACCGTTATCCTGGTCACCCATGAGCTGGACATCGCCGAGCACACGCGCCGCGTCATCCGCCTGCACGATGGCCTCGTCGTGGGCGATGATCCGGTCAAGAACCCGCGCCAGGCTGGCGAGCACATGTATGCCCGCAACGCTCGCGATCTGCTGAACAGCAGTAAATCGGCAAATCAACAAGTCAGCAAATCTGCAAATCGGTAAACAGGCAAATTGACAAGGAGGTGTTCTCACATGAACCGGACACTGCGTGTAGGTCTTGGTGTCGTCGTCGTACTGATCCTGGTCGCCGGCAGTTTCTACGGCGGCACGCTCTACGGCAAGCAACAAGCGGAAGCTTCTGTGCCGGAAGCGTTTCGGGATCGTTTGGCCCAGTTCGCCCAGGGTGATCAGGCGGGCGCCGACGCTCAGCAACTGCAACCTGGCCAGGGGGGGGTTGGTCGCTTCGGCGGGCAAGGTGCGCAAGGTGCGCAAGGTGGCGGCCTCGTCGGTCTGATCGAGGAGATCAGCGGCGACACCCTCATTATCACCGACTTCAGCGATCAGCAGACCCGCGTCCAGGTCACGGAGACCACGCTGATCGAGAAGTATGCCTCGGTGACGGCCGCCGAGCTCGAACCGGGTGAACAGGTGGTCGTCTCCGGCAGCGAGAACGAGGACGGGACCATCACGGCGCGCTCCATACAAGTGGCGCCGGCGGGGCGCTTCGCTCCAGGCGGTGCCGGCACAGGGGGTTCGCAGTAGGGAGGAAAAAGCACCATGAAAACAGTGATACGCGTGTTGGCCATCCTGGTGGTCGTGGCCGCTGTGGGCGGAGGCGGGTTCTGGCTCTATCAGACCCGTCTTGCGCCGATGGCCGACGCCGCCAGCGACGGCTTCAGTCAGGTGGTGGCGGTGCAGCGGGGCGACCTCAGCGCCAGCCTCAGCGTGGTGGGCGAGCTGTACGCCGTGCAGCAAGAGGACCTCTATTTCGACCGCGCCTCGGGCACCACGACCTTGCTGACGTTGGACGTCGAAGCCGGCCACGTCGTCCAGGCAGGACAACCGCTGGCCACCATTGATCCATCGCCCTATCAGCAGGCGCTCGACCAGGCCAAGAGCGATCTGCAGGAAGCCGAAGAAGTGCTGGCCGACCTGCAAACTCCGGCCACTGAGCTGGAAATCGCCCAGGCCGACCTGGCCATCGCCCGCGCCCGGCTCAATGTGCGGCAGGCGCAGGAAGATCTGGACGATCTGCTCGACCCCGACATCGCCGACCTGCAATCCGACGTGGCCGGCGCCAGGCTGGATCTGGTGGAGGCCCAGGCCGACCTGAGTGACCTGGAGGCCGACAGCACCACCGCCGACAAGTTGTACGATCTGCGGGAACAGGAAGCAGAGCGCTCGGCGGAATACACCCGGCTGGCCAACGAGACCTATTCCGACGCCTACTACCAGGACCGCTTGCGGACCGCCTACAATGTGCTGTTGGACGCCCGGGATGCCGTGGCCAGGGCCGAAACGCAGGCCGAGATCAGCCTGCTGAATGCGCGCACGCGAGTATGGCGGGCAGAAGAGAATCTGCAGGCAGCGCAGGACGCGCTGGCCGAGGCCCAGGCGGGGGTGGACGATCTGGACCTGGCCAGGGCCAAGATGGCTATCGCCGAGGCCGAGGTGGCCCTGGCCGCAGCACAGGAAAAGCGCTCCGAGTTGGATGAGGGCGTGGACGCGGTGAAGCTGGCCGCCGCCCGGGCGACGGTGGACAAGCGGCGATTGGCCGTGGCCGTGGCCGAGGCAGACCTGCAAGCCGCCACCATCCGCGCGCCGTTCGCCGGCACAGTGCTGGACACGGGCGCCGAGTGGGGTGATCTGGTCAACAGCAACAGCCGCATTCTGACCATCGCCAACCTGGACAGCCTGCAGGTGCGGGCTTTGGTGGACGAGACGACGATCCGCCAGATAGAGGTGGGCCAGGCCGCGGTGATCACCTTCGATGCCTTTCTCGGCCAGCAACTCCGCGGGCAGGTGCTGGCGGTGCCGCTGCAGGGCACGCTGCAAGGGGGCGTGATGGTGTACGAGGTGCCGGTTTTGTTGCAGGGTGCGGAGGAGTTGCCCTTGCTGGTGGGCATGACGGCCAACGTGGCCATCCAGGTGGGTCAGGTGCAGGACGCGCTGCTGGTGCCGGCGATGGCTCTGCAGAACGTGGGTGGGTTCTACCAGGTGCTGGTGCCGGACAGAGATCCCCAGGCCGCGCCGCAGGCGGTGCCGGTGGAGGTGGGTCTGAGCGATGGCCTGTACACGGAGATCGTGCGCGGGCTGAACGAGGGCGACCAGGTCGTCGTTCAGTTACAGGCCAGTGACTCGACCGAGTTCGGTTTCGGCGCCATACGCGGACTGATGGGCGGAGGCCAGCCAGGCGGTCAGCAGCCTCCTCGCCAGTAGTAGGCAAATGTGGGTTCGTAGGTGCGACTTCGGTCGCTCTTTTCAGCTCGCAAACGACTAAAGTCGTCACTACGAGCCGAGAACGCCAGAGTCCAGCTTGAACATCGGCTTGAACGTTGGAAGGAGCAGTGACGTTATGAAAGTGTTAAGAAGACTATTGCCCATAGTTGTCGTGCTCTCTGCCATCGCGGCGGGGGGCTGGTGGCTCTACCAGACCCGTTTCGCGCCGACGGCCGGCGCTGCCAGCGCCAGTGATGGCTTCACCCAGGTGGTGGCCGTGCAGCGAGGCGACCTCAGCGCCAGTCTCAGCGTGGTGGGCGAGCTGTACGCCGTGCAGCAGGGAGATCTGTACTTCGATCGGCTCGCGGGCACCACACCGCTGCTGACGCTCAGTGTCGAAGCGGGTCACGTGGTGCAGGAAGGGCAGGAGATGGCCACCATTGACCCCTCGCCCTATCAGCAGGCGCTCGATCAGGCCAAGAGCGATCTGCAGGAAGCGGAGGAAGTGCTGGCCGATCTGCAAACCCCGGCCAGTGACCTGGACGTCGCCCAGGCTGATCTGGCCGCCGCCCAGGCCGAGCTCAAGCTGGAGCAGGCGAAACAGGACCTGCAGGATCTCCAGAGTCCCGACACGAGTAAACTGCAAACAGCCCTGAAGACTGCCCAGGACGACCTGGCCCTGGCGCGCGTCCAACAGACGTTGACAGAATACGATAGCCTGGTCAAGAGCGAGCGCGACCTGCTCTACGCCGTGGACTGGCATGAGCGCCGCATCAACGAGCTGCAAGCGCTGGTCTCGCAAGGCCAGGCCAGGCCCGATCAGGCCGAAGAGTTGGCTGAGGAACAAAAGGCCCTGGCCGAGACGCGATCCGAGCTGGCGCGCCTACAGTCGCAGCGGCAGCTCGCATTACAGGTGGCCTCTGCGGAGGTCGCCGCGGCCACCGCCGCCGTTGCCGAAGCCGGGGACGCGCTGGCTGAGGCCCAGGCGGGTGTGGACGAACTGGACCTGGCCAAGGCAGAGCTGGCGGTCAGCGAGGCGGAAGTGGCGCTGGCCCAGGCGCTGCAGAAGCGCGCCGATCTGGACGAAGGCGTGGACCCGGTGAAGCTGGCCGCGGCTCAGGCGAGTCTGGACAAGAAACGGCTGGCCGTCGCCGGGGCCGAGGCGGACCTGCAGGCCGCCACCATGCGAGCGCCGTTCGCCGGTACCATCCTGGCCACCGCCGTCGAGCCGGGCAACCTGCTCAACAAGAACCGCCGCATTCTGACCATCGCCAACCTGGACGAGTTGCGAGTGCGGGCGGCGGTGGACGAGACGACGATCCGCCAGATAGAGGCAGGCCAGGCGGCGGTGATCACTTTCGACGCTTTTCCCGGCCAGCAGTTCCGCGGCCAGGTGCTGGCGGTGCCGTTGCAGGGCACGCTGCAGGGCGATGTGATGGTCTACCAGGTGCCCGTGTCGTTGCAGGGGGCGGAGGAGTTGCCCTTGCTGGTGGGCATGACGGCCAACGTGGCCATCCAGGTGGGCCAGGTGGAGGATGCGCTGCTGGTGCCCGCCATGGCCCTGCAGAACGTGGGCGGGTTCTACCAGGTGCTGCTGTCGGCGGGCAGCGATCCCCAGGCCGAACCGCAGGCCGTGCCGGTGGAGGTGGGCCTGAGCGATGGCCTGTACACGGAGATCGTGCGCGGCCTGAACGAGGGTGATCAGGTGCTGGTGCAGATGCAGGCTACCGACGCCGGACAGTTCGGCTTTGACGCCATGCGCATGATGGGCGGTGGCGGTGCCTTCCGTCCCCGCTAATCGTCTGGCAAGTGGGCAAAGGCATCAGGGCGAAAGTGGCCCTTTTGCGTTGGCGACGGATCGCCAGATCCGGCGCTCAGCAGCTGGATCTGGCGATCCAGCCGGAACAAAGTGTGACTTTTGCTTCAATGCGGACAAAGAGGAGAAAACGCGATGCTGAAGCTGATAATGGTGCTTCGTGTAGCCCTGAAGGCGCTGACGGTGAACAAGATGCGCTCCTTCCTGACCATGTTGGGCATCGTCATCGGGGTGGCCGCCGTGATCTCGCTGGTCGCCGTTGGCCAGGGCGCACAGGCGGCGGTGGTCAGCAACCTGGAGGGCCTGGGTTCCAACCTGCTGGTGGTGACCGCCGGAACCAGTTCTGGCTTCTCGGAGCGAGGTCTACGGCAGACTATCCGCGCCTTGACCAACGGTGATGTGGAGGCCATCCGAGCTCTGGCCACCAGCGTCAGCGCTGTAGCTCCGGAGTATAACGCTAACGTCACTGCCGTATACCAGGGCAAGACTACCTCGACCAGTGTCACCGGTGTGACAGCCGAATATGATGAGGTGCGCAACTGGGAGATTGCCAGGGGCCGCTTCATCAGCCAGGAGGACAACGACAACCTGGCCATGGTGGTGGCCCTGGGCCAGGCGGTGGTGGAGGATCTGTTCGGCAGCACCCTGGTCAATCCGGTGGGCCAGACGGTGCGCATCAACCGCCAGAACTACCAGGTGGTGGGCGTCCTGGAGAGCAAGGGGCAGGGCGGCATGGGCAACCAGGACGATGTGATCTTCATGCCCTTGCGCACGGCTCAGTTGAAGCTGGGCGGCGCCGGCAATCAGCAGGTCCGTTCCATCAATCTGCAGGCGCGGTCGGCCGACGAGATGGATCTGGCCCAGGCCCAGGTGACGGCCATCCTGCGCACGCTGCACGGTCTGCAGCCCGGTGCGAGCGATGATTTCACGGTGCAGAACCAGTCCGACATCGTGGGCGTGTTGGAGGAGACCGTGGGTACGTTCACCACGCTGTTGGGCAGCATCGCCGCCATCTCGCTGCTGGTGGGCGGCATCGGCATCATGAACATCATGCTGGTCAGCGTGACCGAGCGCACGCGGGAGGTGGGGTTGCGCAAGGCGGTGGGGGCCAATCGCGGCGACGTCTTGGTCCAGTTCCTGGCCGAGGCCATCGTCCTCAGCGTTATCGGAGGTATCATCGGCGTGACCCTGGGCGTTGGTGGTGCGCAGGTCATCACACTGCTCATGGGCTACAGTGAAGCGCTGGTCACGCCGGAGAGCATCATCCTGGCGCTGGCCGTGTCCTTGGGCATCGGCATCTTCTTTGGCCTCTATCCCGCCAACCGCGCCGCCGCCCTCAACCCCATAGACGCCTTGCGCTACGAGTGAAATCAGGTGCAACGCACTTCGCAAGTGCGTTGCACCTGGCAGATTTCCCCGCTTCTTCAGTTCATGCTACAATAGTTATCGTAGAGGAAATGCCGTGACACAGCGCATTCTGGTGGTAGACGACGACAAAAACATCGTGCGCTTAGTGCGGTCTTATCTGGAACAGGCCGGCTACCAGGTCTTCGTCGCCTACGAGGGCGAGATGGCCCTGTCCCTCATCCGCAGTGAGCGGCCTGACCTGGTGGTGCTCGACCTGATGCTGCCCGGCCGCGACGGCTGGGACATCACCCGCATCGTGCGCAGCGACGCCACCCTGGCCGACCTGCCCATCATCATGCTCACGGCCCGCGTCGAGGACACCGACCGCATCCTCGGCCTGGAACTGGGTGCCGACGATTACATCACCAAGCCCTTCAACCCCCGTGAGGTCGTGGCCCGCACGCGGGCGGTGCTGCGCCGTACCGCCGACGATTTCGCGCCGCCCCGCATCCTGCAGATCGGTCGGCTGCTCATGGACCTGGACCGGCACGAGGTGCAGATGAACGGCCAGCCTGTGGAGCTCACGCCCACCGAGTTCGACCTCCTGCGCATGCTGATGGAGAACCCCGGCCACGCCTTCACCCGCACTGAACTCATCGAGAAAGGGCTGGGCTACACCTACGAGGGACTGGACCGCACCGTGGACAGCCACGTCAAGAACCTGCGCCGCAAGATCGAGCCGGATCCGAAAAAACCGGTGTACGTCCAGACCGTCTACGGCGTCGGCTACCGCCTGATAGGGGAGGGCAGAGAAGCATGAACCGCCTCTGGGTGCGGCTGACCCTGGCCTTCGCCCTGGTGATCCTGGTGGCCGTGGGCGCCATCGCCATCTTGATCAATCAGGCCACCGGCGTCCGGTTTCGTGAGTACGTCACCCGCAGTGGGATGATGGCTTCCGGCAGCGGCATGGAGCAACTGGCAGCCTACTACCAACGAGAGGGCAGTTGGGAGGGCGTGGAGAGCTTGTTGGCTGAGGGCGTCCTGATCGGCAGGTCTATGGGCGGTCCCTGGGGCGGCCCCTGGCAAGACAGGGGAGGGTCCCCGGGCATGGCGGGGGGACGTCTGGATGCCGTGCTGGCCGACGTCAGCGGCAAGGTCGTCTTTGACAGTGCCGGCAAGGGCCGGGGTAGACGGCTGAGTTCTGCCGAATTGGATAATGCCTTGCCCATCACCGAACCCGATGGCGGCCAGGTTGTGGGCTACTTGCTTATCGCCTTGCCTCAGCCGGAGATGTTGGGGACGCTGGAACAGAGCTTTCTGGATCGTCTGCGGAGCGTATTGATCGCCGGCGGGGCACTGGCAGTAGGTTTGGGACTGATCGTCGGGGCGATTCTCAGCCACGGCCTGACCGCGCCGCTGCGTCGGCTGACCAAGGCCGCACAGTCTGTTGCCGCCGGCGACTTCAGTCAAAAGGTGGAGGTGAGCGGCAGCGCCGAGATCGTTGAGGTCGCTCATGCCTTCAACGAGATGACCTCGGCATTGCAAGAGGCGGAGACGCTGCGCCAGAATCTGATGGCCGACGTGGCCCACGAGTTGCGCACCCCGCTCACCGTGCTGCAGGGCAATCTGCAGGCCTTGCTCGATGACGTCTACCCGCTGGATAAGGCCGAGGTGGCCAACCTTTACGACGAGACCCGCTTGCTGAGCCGGCTGGTGGAGGACCTGCGGGAGCTGGCCCTGGCCGAGGCCGGGCAACTGCGGCTCAACCTGCGGCCCACCGACGCCGCTCCGGTGATCGAGGCCACCGCCTCCACCTTTGCCCTGGTCGCCGAGGACAAAGAGATCAGCCTGGACGTGCAGGTCGCCGACAGCCTGCCCGCCGTGCAGGCCGACCCCGACCGCTTGGCCCAGGTGCTGCGCAACCTGCTGGGCAACGCCCTGCGCCACACGCCTGCTGGCGGCCAGATCGCCATTTCCGCCCAATCTGCCGCCGGCAGTGTGCACTTTGCCGTGGCCGACACCGGCGAGGGCATCCCCCCCGATGACCTGCCGCACATCTTCGACCGCTTCTGGCGCGCCGGCCGCTCCCGTTCGCGGGAGACCGGCGGCTCCGGCCTGGGGCTGACCATCGCCAGACAACTGGTGCAGGCCCAGGGCGGCCGCATCGGTGTGGAGAGCGAGCCGGGCCGCGGCAGCCGCTTCTGGTTCACGCTGCCGTTAGCACATTGACCCTCCACGCCTCAACCACCATCCACTCCCCTCAGAACGGAATCCAATCCAGCCGATCAATCCACTCTTCGGGCTCACTTGCTTCCCAGACGAGGTGAAGTTCCCGTGCCAACCGGCCTGCCGGAGTGCCTGGGCGGACCCAGAGCAATCCCCACAGATGCCCATCGGCTGCCCAGTGCGCTTCGATATGCGCTGGCATACTCGTCCGATTGGAGGTGATCAGCATTCGCCGCCATAGCTCCAGATGGCGCAGTACCTCTGGGTCGGGCGTGCCGAGTGAAACCGCTCCGGGGTCCCCAATACGCAGTACGTCAATGGCAGGGTTGAGGCGCAACAGGGCGGCCTTGAGACGGGGTGTCTCGCTTTCGTCCAGCAGAAATCGAATTTTCACCCGGCCTCCATCAGTCCATGGTTTCGTTGTTCTTTCAGGGCGCGCAACCGTTGGACGACGGGGGAAGGACTGGCAGCCCATTCCTGGTAGCGCTGTTCACGCCACGTTGCCAAACGTGACAGGTAGGCATTCACCTCGGAGCGGTTGCGGAGGTAGTAAGTGATCGTGGCATAGATCTCCTCTACGCTCAGGGTGGGCAGATTGGCGGCGATCTCTTCGGGCGTGTACCCTTCCAGGTAATAGTAGAGCACGTCGTCAATGCCGATACGATGCCCCTTGATGCGGATGTCGTCAGGGCTGAGGAATTCAAAGTAGTCTTCCAGTTGCATGGTATCACCTCGTCTTTCGCTGAAGGAGTCCATCACATGTCATTCTAGCACATCTCTGGCCGATTCACAAAAGTGCCGGTCGCGTCTTACGGCCGACCGACGCCATGCAGGAGGTACAGACGACCGCATCCACCTTTGCCCTGGCCGCCGAAGCCCGGGAGATCGGCCTGGTTCTGCAAGTGGCGGATAGTCTGCCCACTGTGCTGGCCGATCCCGACCGCTTGGCTCAGGTGCTGCGCAATCTGCTGGGCAACGCCCTGCGCCACACCCTGCCTGGCGGCCAAATCTCCATCTCTGCGAAGGCCGCCGACACTGCCGTAGAGATCGCCGTGGCCGACACCGGCGAGGGCATCCCCCCCTCCTCCTGATTGCGCTCCCCCACTCTCCCACACCCTCCTGTGCCTTGGCCTCAGCGCTTGCCCGCGCCCTCGATTGGTGCTATAATTGTGCCATCAACCGAGAAGGAGGAATTGACATGAAGCACAAGACCTTGTTCGCTATGCTGGTCATTCTTGCCGTGGTCGGCTCATCCAGCGGGCTGGTTGGCTGTGGCGGCAAAGAGGAGCCAGAAGCGACGCCGCCACCTGCGGCGCAGACCACGCCAGCACCGGCCGAGCAGCCCACGAGGCCGCCGGCCATACCTACACCCGTGCCGCCCACACTCACGCCGCTCCCGCCCACGCCCACGGCCGAGCCTTCTGGCTTTGCCGGCCTGTTTGCCCGCCCGGAGGAGGTCCTGGACAGCTACCGCCTGCGTTCCACGGTGCGCTTGCTGGAGGGGGGAGGGTTGTTGGAACAGGAGTTCGACATCGAGGAGGAGTGGGTGCGCCAGCCGCCGGCGCGTCGTCAGGCCACCTCTTTCGGCGACTACGCCTTCGAAACCATCACCATCGGCAACACCACCTGGGTGAAGGCCGGCGACGTCTGGGTGCGGGACGATAGCGGGGACGTGGGTTCGGCCCTGGCGCAGGACGACCTCGGTCCCGACGTGGCCGAGATCCTGCGCGACCTGGAGGGCAGCATGAAGCCGGAGGGCACGGATACGGTGCAGGGCGTGCGCTGCCAGCGCTACACGGTAGATGCCGATTTCTCCTTGCCGGTGCCTGTGGACGAGGACATGCCTGCCGAGGCGCGGCAGCTTCTGCCGCAAAGCGTTGCTGGCCACATCCAGGGCGACCTCTGCATCGCCGACCAGCGCGGCCTGCCGCCCGTCGTCGTCCACTTCCGGACCACTCAGGACATCACGCTCAAGTACTCCTCGCGTGCGGATCAGAAGATGGTCTACGAGCAGGAGCACACCCTCTACGACCTCAATCAGCCCATCACCATCGCTCCGCCGGAAAACGTGATGGAGGTGCCTGTGCCCCCGGCTGAGCCTTCGGGTGGGGAGCCGGTGCCGCCCGCGCCTGCTGCACAGCCGGGGACTGCGGTGGAGGTCGCCAGCCTGGACGTCCTGGACAGCTACCGCATGAATTGGTCGGTGCACATCCAGATGGGCGAGGGTGGGGCCATGGTGCAGACCTACACGCTGGAGCGGGTGCGCCAGCCGCCGGCCCAGCGGCTGCTCATGGGCGTGGAAGGGGGCATGCTGGCCGCCGAGTACGTCTGGATCGGCGATACCGTGTGGGTCAAGATCGGCGATACCTGGATGCAGGCCGGCGAAGAGGATGCCAAGGGGGCCTTCGCCGATTTGGACAACATCCTGACCCCCGAGGATGACATGGTGTTGGTCGGCGAGGAGACGGTGAACGGCATCCGCTGCCAGCGCTACCTCTACGACTTCGGCGAGATGATGCACAAGGAGCTCTGTGTGGCTGCCCAGGACGACCTGCCGCCGGTGGTCATTCAGGGGTTGTTCCGCATGAAGGTGGGGGAGATGACCACCGAGGTACAGGGCCAGGTCTACGACATCAACCAGCCCATCACCATCGAGCCGCCGGGGTAGGCCCGAACGAATTCGCGGCCTGATACGGAAAACCCGCTGCCAGCGGGTTGAAGCATTGACATAACCTGTTTCAACAGGTTTCCTGTGTTTGCCGTCGAATTCATTCGGCGGCACATTCGATGGCAGATGGCCTGTGGGCACCGCGCAGGCCGCACCCACCGGCTTTGCCTTTGTCCCGAATCGGTGTACAATCTCGGAGGATGTCTGGGAATTCACCACGAAGGCACAAAGACACCAAGAAGCGGGGGAGTCAAGGCCCCACGTCCAACTAAACCCACAAAAGTTTAAAGCAGACAGGAGGATATGCTATGCCTGCCAAGCAGATTATGTTTGCCCTGGTAACATTTTTGCACGACCTGTTCACCGCCGTCTGGATCGGGGGACTGATCACGTTGGCGATCACCGTCCTGCCATCGGCCCGGAAAGTGTTGGGAATGGGCCCGCAGACCAAAAAACTGATGGACACCATCCAGAAGCGGTTGAGTGTGCTGGTCTACGTGAGCATCGTGGGATTGATGCTGACTGGTCTTCTCCAGGCCAATCGCTCCCCGGCTTTCCAGGGGTTGTTCAGTTTTGGCAATCCCTACTCGACCGTATTGACCATCAAGCACATCCTGGTACTGGCAATGATCGCCGTGGCGCTATACCGGAGCCTGGTGCTTGGCCGCCGGAGCGGGCCGTCCAGCCCGGATCAAGAGAGGATCAAAGCTGGATTGCTGTTTCTCAACGTCGTCCTGGGGATCGCGATCTTGTTGCTCAGCGGCTTTAGCACAGCACTCTCATCTGGACCGCCGTCAGCGTAGCCCTGCAGCCAGGAGGACAAAGCCTCGTGAAGGTTCACTACCTTCGCCGGGCTGGAAGAGTGTGTCACGAATATTGAGCTCACAGCCCCGAATGAGTTCGTGGCCTGCTGCCGCAAACCCGCTGCCAGCGGCTTGAAGCA
>JACNHM010000060.1 GCA_014383605.1 Chloroflexota bacterium | reverse complement strand
TCAAAAGGGTGGGTTTGACCGCGGAGCACGCTGAGAACGCCGAGATTTCCTGGATTTTCTCTGCGCACTCCGCGTTCTCGGCGGTAAATAAGTTCTGACTGCGTAAGTCCTGAATCATGTCCGCCCAAGATCGGCTGTTGTGAGGGCTTCAGCCATTGAAAAGCAACTGAAGTCGCCACGCCTCCAGCTTATTGGGGCCGGACCCTCATCACTTGCGCCGCACATCGCCTGCCAAACGAGCACTCTCCGTGCCCAGATCATCGAAGCCCTTCAAGAACTCCAGCACCTCCTCGGGGGAAAGCATATCGGGCAGCTTCAAGGTCACCTCGGCCCGCACCTGCCGCGGCCCCTTGGCCTTGACCAGGTCGGCCAGGGTCTGCAGTTCCTTGATCAGATGGTCGGCGGCTGTGGGTCCGGCATACTCCCATACCAGGCTCAGTCTGGCTTCTTCGAAGTACTGGGTGATGTCCTGTTCTCTCTCCACGTTCAATGCCGGCGTGGAGACGTTGCGGCCATCCCAATCCACCGGCTGGGTTTCCGGCGCTGCGGCTTCGCCCACGCTCCCTGCACGACCGGCCTCTTCAGCGATCTCGCCCCGTTCACCCCACAGCGGGATCTGAGGCGCTGGCTCTTTCTCACCGGGAACTTCCCTCTCCGGTGGCCGGGCCGGGGCATATTGGGCCAGGGTCACCTGAGCGTACGGGAACCAATTGGGCAACCGGCCATCGGAGCGCCGGCCATCCTGGCCGATGAACACCAGATCGCCCTCGATCTCCCGCAATGCCTCACGAAGGCGATCGTCCCCCAACAACACGGCCAGCCCGCGGTACTTGAGAAAACTGTCCCGCAGCTCGCGGTAGGGCAACCCGCGATCCTCCTCCCGGCTCAGGAGGTTGCGCACGTCCTTCTTCAAGTCGGTGACATTGCCATAGGACAGAGCTTTCTCGCTGACCTCAGTGGTGGCCAGGCGCACGGGATCGAAGCGCCAGCCCAGCCTGCTGTCCTCGCCCAAAAACCAGCGCACGGCATCCCACTCGACGCCGAGCTTGTGGGCGCACAGGGCCTCCAGGCTGTTCTTGGCGATGTCCTGCAACTTGCGCCTGACCGCCGAATCGGCCCGCCCTTTGTCCTCCAGGAGGGAGCGGGCAGCCCGCACCTTACGTGCCAGGAGCTCCCCTTCTGCGTCCAGGGCCCGATCCTGGCGCATCTTAGGCATGAGGATGAGGAGTGCATTCTGCCAGGTGCGTCCGGCGAAGAAGGCTTCCAACTCGCCGTTGGTCTGACGCTCCAGGAAGACAGCGATCTTGAAGCTGGCCGTATCGGGGACGGTTTCCACGGGAGCCACACATACGCCATAGGCCAGTCCCTTGAGTTGGACTTTGACCGCTTCTTTGACGATTTCTTGCACCGCTTCCGGCTCGACCCGCATGGCCCGGCGGTAGACCAGGGCGTCCACGTTCTCGTCCAGCTTGACCACCCAGCGCCCGTTCTCGTGGTGCAGGTGTTCGACCGTGGCCGTCATCTCCCGCAGCGCCCCGTCTACATCCAGGGCTGAGATCTGGTCTGGGCGCACGGTGCCCAGGAAGATCTCCTCGTCGGTCGCCCCGGGCTGTTTCACCTCACCCAAGGAGTAGAGAAAGGCCGTGTGCAGGATGCACCCCTTGACCAGAGCATCCTCATCCCCGGCCAAGGACTCCAGATCGCCCAACACCCGCCCGGTCAGCCCGAAACTGACCCGCGACATCCACTCGTAGTAGGCATCCGGCGAGACATCGGCCGGCAAGAGCACATCGGCGCGGTGCTGCTCCCGCACCACCAACTCGGCCAGCAGCCCTAGCGCGCCACGGGCGGCCTGGGCTTGGGGCACCGTGGCGTAGCGGTCGAAGACCACATCCAGCAGGTTGGGGTGGAAGGGATAGCTCTCCCGCAACCGGGCCTGGATCTCTGCCAGGTCCCAATCGAAGCCCGATTGATCTCGCAGATCGCCGTAGGCCGTCACGTAGCGCTTGATAGTCGGTTCCGCTCCCGCACGATCCACCAGGCGCTCGAAGAGGCGGAAGAAGACGATGCGCAAGCGGTCTTCGCGGCGCGTGAGGGGTTCGCTGTAGAAGGGCGGCCGGGTCAGGCGGCTCTTGATGTCCTCGGTGTCGGCCTGTTCGGCGGCTGTGCCGGAGAGAATGCCCACAAAGAGGAACACGTCAGGGCGGCGCAGGGCCTCCTCGGCCAGGTTCTGCAAGAAGTTGCGGGCTGCGGCTTTGAGGGGACCGGGCAGGGTGCCGTACCAGCCCACGATCTCGTCAATCAGCAGGACCATCGGTCGCTCGCCGAAGGCCCGGCGTATGGCCTCGCTGGTGGGCGCAGTGGTAGCCTTTTCGGGGATGAGATCGGGCCGGCCCAGTTGCTCGAACATGGGCTTCCACAGGGGTTGGTCAGGGAACTCCAACAAGGGCAGAATGACCACGGTGGCATGTTCGGGAATCCTGAGCGAGGTACCCAGTTTGTGCTCGGCCAGCCAATCCTGCGCTCGCTCCGGATTGGAGAAGAGGTGGTAGAAGAACGTCAACAGATGCGACTTTCCCGATCCCAGGCCGCCTTCCACGAGAAAGGCACCCACGGCCGCCTTGCCTGATTGCTTGCCCTGAATCTGCTGCAAGTACGCCTGGAGCACCGACGTGGGAAACGTGTGAGGGAACAGCCACTCGGGGTCCTTTTCCAGCGAATCCAGGGGCGAGATGAGATCCTTGAACAAAATGTGCCCGCGGATGCGCTCCCAATCAAGAGCCTGTACCTCGGGCCGCAACCGGATGAAAGGTGCAAGGGTCGTCATCATGAACTCCCCATTCCTGCCTAAGGCGCGAAGTGTGACGAGAGAGGAAAACCACACGCGGACTACAGACAAGCGTCCGTTGGCCGCATCATTATGCCACAGAGTTCGCTTTTCGGCAAGAAGAGACAGAGTCAATCTTGAGGAGAACTCTCCTCCTGTTCTATCGCCTCCTCAAGGAAAGGCTATGCACAGGTGAGAGATGCTGCTACTACTCCATCACGCTGATCGTGATACGAGGGGTGATGCGCTGGACTACCGAACTTGTTCGGGGCGTGGGCTTCGCACCCCCAACAAGTTGGGGACTCCGTCATCCTGTGCCTCATGTCAAAATCACCTTGATGAAGTACTACCTGCCGCGCGTGTTCACCAGGATGACGCCACAGAGCGATAGCCCTCCACCGGCCAGCGAGAGCAGGGTGGGCACCTCCCTCAGCCAGACCCAGGCGATCAGGGTGGCCAGCACAGGCGACAGGT
>JACNHM010000061.1 GCA_014383605.1 Chloroflexota bacterium | reverse complement strand
AATCTACCAGTCTCCCGGTTTCCCAATCCACCAGCTTCCCATTCTACCGATTTGCAGCCGCCAGCGCACGGGCCGCAGTGACGATCAGATCCACCGCCACCGACTCGGGCACGAAGGCGGTATTGATGACCAGATGATACAGCCTGGGATCGTTCCAGCGGGCGTTGTGGAAGCGGCGCACGTATTCTGCCCGCTCCCGATCGCTGGCTCGTATCTTGCGCAGTGCGGTCGTCTTGCTCAGCCCCTCGCGCGCCTGCAGGACAGCAATGCGCTGTTCCACGGGCGCAAAGATGCGCACGTGCAGTGCGCCCGGATGGTCACGCAGCAACACCTCTGTTCCCTGCCCCAAGAAGAGCACGTTCCCCTCCCGGGCACGTTTCTCGATCACCTGGTTCAGCATCTTCACCAATTCGGCGATGGCGATGCTGGCCGGTGGCAGCACGGGCGAGAAGATGCCCCCCAGGGGGCTGGTCAGTGGGGCCACAAGGGCCGCGTGCACCCGCTCCTCCGTGGGCGTCGGCGACACCGAGCGCAAGGACCTCAGAATCTGGGCCACCAGCGTCTGCTCGGCGGCATACTCCAGTTCGTGGAGAGCGGCCTCCGACACGCCAGCCACACGCGCCGCACGAAAGAGCCGCTCGCGATCCACCAAGCCCAGCCCCAGCCGCTCGGCCACCAGCGTGGCGATGCGATCCCCTTGGCTGCCTAGTTCTCGCGATAAGGTGATAACCGTCACTTCCTCACTCCCACCTGTGGGGCGACACCAGGGTCGCCCCTACCTCAGCGCGCTTCCTGCAGCTGTGCAAAGAGCATGCGCCCCTTGTCCGTCTGCAGGACTTTGGTCACCACGGTTTGGATCGTGCGGCCCAGGAACTGTTGCCCCTGCTCCACCACGATCATCGTGCCATCGTCGAGGTAGCCCACACCCTGCCCCATCTCTCGACCCTCCTGGATGATGTCCACGGAAATCGTCTCCCCCGGCAGCACGACCGTCTTGACAGCATTGGCCAGCTCGTTGATGTTCAGAACCTCGACCCCCTGCAAGACAGCCACGCGGTTGAGGTTGTAGTCGTTGGTCACGATGGGGCAGTTGAGTTGCTGTGCCAATTGGATGAGCTTGTCATCTACCTGCCGCGCTTCTGGCACGTCCAGGTCCGAGAAACTGATCTTATCTGGCGCGGCATTGCGCAGTTTTTCCAGGATCTCTAACCCCCGGCGTCCGCGGTTGCGGCGCAGGGTGTCGGGCGAATCGGCAATGTACTGCAATTCATTGAGCACAAAATGGGGCACGACCATCAACCCGCGGATGAAGCCGGTGGTGGCGATATCGGCGATGCGCCCGTCAATGATCACACTGGTGTCCAACAGCACCGGTGTCTCTTCCTCCTCCTCCTCCTCAGCTTTGGCTCGGGCCCGCCGCCCACTGAAGAGAGCTCGGATGTCCTGCTGGCGCATCACGGCGACCAGGATGCCCAGGTAGCCAAAAACGACAGCTCCGATGAAGGGCAGGATCCGGTTGAAAGGCTCTGGGAGAAGGCCCAGCGGCCAGGCCAGCAGGGCGGCGATGATCAAGCCCACAACCAGACCAATGATGCCGGCCAACAGTTGTGTCGCCGAAAGTTGGCGAATGACGCGGCGCGCCCAGGCGCTGGGACGGATGGTCAGCCAGGGCGCGATGATGAAGCCCAGGATGCCCCCTGCTGCCGCGCCGCCGATCACGTAGCGCAGGGCAATGGGATCGGTCAACGGATTCGGGCGGCCCGAAATCGTGCCGCCCAACTGCCAGCCGATGATAGCGAAGACGATAAAGCCAATGATGCGCAAAACAAGTTCCACTTGCATGATAAGACCTCCCCAGATGATATGTTGATGAACGGGCCTATACTAATGATCTACTGCACAAGGGGCAAAAATAAATCAGATAAAAAGAATGAACGGATAAGAGTTCGGGAGCGCCCCCCGGTGTTCACGGTGCGTGCCCGGTGCTGACTGCCTTCAGTCCATACCCTCTCTCCGCACCAACTGATCCCAGGCCAGCGAAAAGGCCCGCTGGATGTCCGCTCGCGTGTCGCCGCTCCGAGCGGCGGCGATGCCGGCGCTGACACCGAACAGCCGCTGGCGCTCGGCCGCTGGCAGATGAGCCGTCAACTGATGCATGGCTTCCGCCAGGACAGGGGCGTGCACCAGCAGAGGCTGGGCGCTGAGCAAGGGCCGCAGTTGCGCCATCAGGTACAACGCCCGCGCCCGGGGGTCCGCCTGGGCCAGTTGCCAGGCCAGCAGCTCGTCCGCCGTCACTTCCAACTGATGCAGAGCCAGCGCCACCTGGCCGGCGATGAAGCCATGACTGATCAGCAGCCGCACCGCGGCGTGTCCCTTGACCGCCGTGGCCACGTGGTACAGGAATTGCTGCAAGAGAGTCGAACCGATGCCCGCTTCCCGTGCCTGTGCCACGATCTCCGCCGGGATATTGAACAGGTAGTAGTCAGCCGAGCCGTGCAGCACGGCGTGCGCCGCGGCCACGTGTACCATTCCTTGACGCAGAAGCTCGGGCAAAGGTTCCAGCCGCTCGACGCAGACGGTGATGCGCGGCATGTCGCCCCAACCGCTGTGGCCTACCGGCAGCGGATCGCCCCCGCCGGAGACGACGCCTAACGTCCGGCTCTCCCGTTCCTGCTCGGTCTGCTGCCGCTGCACCGTGTCGAAGAAGCGCAAGGCCACCAGCGGCGGCAAGGGCACGTCCAGGCAGGCGTAGCATCCGCTGACGTTCCCCATCACTTCCTCTCGCAGCTCAGGAGAAAATGTGCCGAAGGTGACGACGTCCAATCGGGTCTCACGGGTCTCAACTGTGCGCTTCACCCTCCGCACCCGCCTCCTCCAGAGCAGTGTCCACCTCGTGCTTCAGCCGTTGGGCCATGGTCAGGATCTCCAAGAGTTGCTGCTCGGCCTCCGGATCGTCGGTAGGGCGCACTTCCCAAGCACCTTCCAGCGCGTCCAGCATGTTCTGCGTGCTCTGCCGCAACATGCGGGCGACGTACTCCCCCGTCAGTTCTCGATCAGCCAACTTCACGCGGGGACCGCTGTAAAAGCCCAGCTCCTCCATCAAGACCCGCTCTTCCTCGTCGCCGTCGCCGTGGTCAACGCCCTCGAAGAACTCGAAACGCTCATCGGCCTCCAGCAGGGCGGTGAACGCTTCCACCGACAGGCCGGTGCCGACCCCCCGGCTCTGCATGTCCAGCCACAGGGCCTTGACCGGCAACAGGATCTCCTCGCCGCTGTTCAGCACTTCAGCCACCCATTCAACAGG
>JACNHM010000168.1 GCA_014383605.1 Chloroflexota bacterium | reverse complement strand
CTCGACGCGGCGGTGACTGTGTGGTGGCAGCGGACGGATTTCTACGACCATTGGCGCGGCGAGTACTACAACGGCATCCATCTCCAGCCGCCTCCGCTTCTCATACGAGATGATGCGGAGATTGATTTCAATTGGGGATTGGGCTCGCCAGCCCCAGGCTTGCCTGATGATAACTTCTCGGTGCGGTGGACGCGGAGTGTACACTTCGCTGCTGGCGACTACCGCTTCGTCATCGAGGGCGGCGATGGAGTGCGGCTGCGCCTGGATGACTGGGTGGTCATTGACGAAGGGTTGCAGGACGATGGTCAGCGAATCTTCGAGGGGGAGTTCCGGGCCCTCAGCGAAGGTCACCACCTGGTGCAGGTGGAATGGTACTCTCGAGGGGGAATCGCCTATGTGAAGATGTGGTGGGAGCGGATAAGGTGATTGAGCTAACACTACAGCCGCATTTGACGTTATAGCACAGTCTCCTGACCGTGCCCCAGGCCCGATTGACCTGGCTCAGGCCGAGTCAGGAAGACAGGACACGGATTTGACGGATGCGACGGATTCTCACGGAATGTTACTTGTGGAACTACCGCGGGTTTCGATCGGCAAATCGCAAATCAGCAAATCAGCAAATCGGCACATCAGCAAATGGCAGACGTGCGGGAGAGTGGGCTATGACCAGGTCATCTGATGCGGAACGGCAGGCGCAACTGGGCATTCTGCGCCGCTTGCATGGGAAGGGTGTGCTCTCCGATGAAGACTATCATGCTGAGCTCGTAGCCTTGGGGGTGGATGCGGCCACCGTGTTCGATCTGCGCGGGCAGCAGGTGGAGCGGCAAGTCAACGTTGCCGGGGACTATGTGGATCAGCGTCAGATGGTGGTGGAGCCAGGCGCCAGCGCGGAGGCGCTGCGCCGCGCCTACCTGCACCGGGTGGTACAGCAGACGCGTCGCCTGCCGCTGACGGGCGTGGATCCCAAGGTCATCACAGACAGAGCGCACGAGATGCAGCTCTCGGCTGTCTACACGGCGCTGCTGACCCAGCGGACGGAGATGGCTGAGCCTGACAGATCACCGCCAGAGGCGCGTCCCGATAGGATCACTGGCGAAGCCCGCCATCTGTCGGCGCTGGAGGTGCTGGAGCGGGAGCCGTTGCTGGTGCTTCTGGGCGAGCCGGGCTCGGGCAAGTCCACCTTCGTCAACTTCGTGGCCCTGTGTATGGCGGGCGAAGCGCTGGGCAGCGAGGAGGCCAACTTGGCGGCGCTCACGGCGCCGCTGGCCGCTGAGGGCGGCGACGAGAAGCCCCGCCCGCAGCCCTGGCGCCACGGCGCGCTCCTGCCGCTGCGCATCGTGCTGCGCGACCTGGCCGCCCGCGGCCTGCCCGACCCCGGCGCGACGGCCAGCGGTGACACGCTGTGGGCTTTCATGGTGGGGGAGCTGGGCGAGACACTGCAGGGGTACGCTTCCCACCTCAAGGCGGAGCTGCTGGAGCGGGGCGGGCTGATCCTGCTGGATGGGTTGGACGAGGTGCCCGATGCCCAGCAGCGCCGCCAGCAGGTCAAGCAGGCCGTGCAGGGGTTCGCCGCCGATTTCCCCCGCTGCCGTTTCCTGGTCACCAGCCGCACCTACGCTTACCAGCGCCAGGATTGGAAGCTGGAGGGGTTCAGCGAGGCCGTGCTGCGACCCTTTACCCTGGCGCAGATCAGGTCCTTCGTTGATCGCTGGTATGCGCACTTTGGTGCCATGCAGGGGCTGATTGCCGAGGATGCCCAAGGGAGAGCGACTCTACTCACGACGGCCATCGAGGGCTCGCCGCGGTTGGCGGAACTAGCCACGCGGCCGCTGCTGCTGACGTTGATGGCCAGCCTGCACGCCTGGCGCGGCGGCAGTTTGCCGGAGAAGCGGGAGGAGCTGTACGCCGACGCCGTGGACCTGCTGCTGGAGCAGTGGGAAAGCCCCAAGGTGGTGCGCGATGCGGCCGGGCAGCCGCTGGTGCGCCAGCCCAGCCTGGCCGAGTGGCTCAAGGTGGACCGGGCCGTGGTGCGCGCCGAGCTGAACCGGCTGGCCTTCCAGGCGCACCGCGAGCAGCCCCAACTGGAGGGCACGGCCGACGTGGACCAGGAGCGGCTGGTGAGCGGGCTGATGACCGTGGCCCGCGATCCCGACGTCAAGCCGGCGCGGCTGGTGGAGTACCTGCGCGATCGGGTGGGGCTGCTGGCGGCGCGGGGCGAGGGGGTCTACACCTTTCCCCACCGCACCTTCCAGGAGTACCTGGCGGCCTGTCACCTCACCGACCACGGCTTCCCCGACGACCTGGCCGATCTGTTGCGCGCCGACCCGCAGCGCTGGCGGGAGGCGGTGCTGCTGGCCGGGGCCAAGGCGGCGCGGGGCACGGCGTCGGCGGCCTGGAACCTGGCCCAGGCGCTGTGCTATCGCCACCCGCCGGCAGCGTGCGACGAGGCAGAGTCGGCGGACTGCTGGGGCGCTCTGTTGGCGGCGCAGACGCTGCTGGAGAACGAGCGGGAGCGGCTGGACCAGGTCTCCGAGCGCAACGCGCCCAAGCTGGATCGCATTCACCGCTGGCTGCGGGCCGTGGTGAGGCGGGGCTGGCTGCCGCCGGTCGACCGGGCGCTGGCGGGCGAGGCGCTGGCCGTGCTGGGCGACCCGCGCGACTTCGACGCACTGATCGAGATCCCCGCCGGGCCGTTCCTCCTGGGCAGCAGCGACGCCGACGAGGTGGCCTTGGACCGGGAAAAGCCCCAGCACGAGCTGACCCTGCCAGCGTTCAAGATGGGCAAGCATCCGGTGACCCACGGGCAGTATCTACGCTTCGTGCAGGCGACGGGACAGAAGTGGCGTTCGCCCGATGGAGAGCGTTCGGAGAAGGCCAACTGCCCGGCGGCCTACGTCTCCTGGCACGAGGCGCGGGCCTACTGCGTTTGGTTGACCGACGCCTGGCGGGCCGAGGGGAAGATCAGTGGCCAGGAACTGGTGCGGCTGCCCACGGAGGCGGAGTGGGAGAAGGCGGCGCGGGGCAGGGATGGCCGGCTGTGGCCCTGGGGCAACGACTGGGACGAGACCCGGTGTAATTCCTCCGAGTTGGGCCTGGGAGACACCTGCGTTGTAGGTATGTTCCCCGCCGGGGCCAGCCCCTACGGCTGCCTGGACGTGGCCGGACAGGTGTGGGAGTGGACGAGCAGTCTGTGGGGAAAGGATTGGGGGGAGCCTGAGTTCAAGTATCCGTACGATCCCGGCGATGGGCGGGAGAACCTGGAAGCAGAGGACAGGGTTCTCCGGGTGTTGCGTGGCGGGTCGTTC
>JACNHM010000062.1 GCA_014383605.1 Chloroflexota bacterium | reverse complement strand
CGGGGGTGGACTGTTCCTGAACCACAGCGCCGCTACCCTCAGTGAGAACGTCATTGCCTCCAACACAGCCGGCTTCAGCGGCAGCGGGCTGTACCTGGGGGGCGGCAGTAGCGCCACCTTGATCAACAATGTGATCGCCGACAATCAGATCACCGACAGCCCCTACAGCTACGACTGCGGGGTGTACGTTACCGGATCATCGCCGCAGTTGCTCCATTCCACCATCGCCCGTAACAGCGGCGGCGGGGGCAGTGGAATGTGCGTCGAATCCTGGCCTTCGCCCAGCACGGTAGTGCTGAACAACACCATCCTGGTCGGCCACACGACGGGCATCCAGGTGGCGGCGGGAAGCACGGTCGGGCTGGAGGCTACGCTCTGGGGCAGCGGCGCTTGGGCCAACGGCAGCGACTGGGCTGGCGCGGGCACGATCAACACCGGCACGGTCAACCTCTGGGGCAACCCGGCCTTCGTGGATCCAGCCGCCGGCGACTACCACATCGGCGGCAGCTCGGCAGCGCGCGACGCCGGCGTGAATGCCGGCGTCACCACGGACATAGATGGAGAATCACGGCCCCAGGGAGTTGGCTACGACATCGGCGCCGACGAGTGGTATCCAGAGGTAACGGACACGCCCACGCCGACCCGCACGCCAACATCCACGGCCACGCCCACCCCCACGCCGACACAGACGCCGACGGCCACCCCGACCAGGACAGCGACGGCCACGGCCACGCCGACCCCCACGAGCACAACGACGGCCACACCGACCGACACACCTATAGCCACGTCCACGGCAACGGCCACCCACACGCCCACGACACCGCCGACACTCACGCCGACGCCGACGCCCACAGCGACGCCAACGCCGACGACCACACCCACGTCTACGGCTACTCCGACGGCGACACCCACGAGCACGCCGACGGACACACCCACAGCCACGCCGACCGCCACACCGTCCGCAACGCCTACAGCCACGCCGACCAGCACCCCAACCGCCACGGCTACGTCAACGCGCACGCCCACGCCAACGCCGACGGTTACCCTGACACCCACGCCAACACCCACGCTAACCAACACAGCGACGGCGACACCTGTTGGCCATGACCTGTTCCTGCCGCTTGTCCTGAGGTGATAGGGCACAAGGGCACAGAGGAGCAAGGGAGAGAAGGAGCCGCCCATCTTTTCGGAGATGGGCGGTTTTCTTTTCCCTGAACTTGGTGTATAATGCGTGTAATCAGAATCGGCGACAGGGAAGTAACTTCTGGCAAGACAGGTTGGCAGGGCATAGAAACCACGTAAGACGTAAACGACGTGATGCCTCGTCACGTTTCACGCTTTACGCTTTACGTTTTACGTTTTACGTTTCACGCATCACGGCGCGCCGCGCATCTCAAACCATCAACGCATAGGAGATATTCACCTTGGACTTAATCAAAGCCCTCATCCTCGGCCTCGTCCAGGGGGCCACCGAGTTCGTGCCCGTCAGCAGCTCCGGGCACCTGGTGCTGGTGCCCTGGCTGCTGAACTGGCCCGCGCCGGGACTGCTTTTCGACACCGTGGTGCACTGGGGCACGCTGGCCGCCCTGCTGGCCGTGTTCTGGCGGGACTTGTGGCGGCTGGCCAAGGCATGGCTGCTCAGTCTGCGGGGCCGCCTGCGGAAATCGGACGTCGGAGCAGAAGTGGCGGCCGACGCTCGCCTGGCCTGGTGGATCATCATCGGCACGGTGCCGGCAGCGCTCATCGGCTGGCTGTTCGAGGATTGGTTCGAAGCGCTGTTCGCCACGCCACCGGCCGCAGCCGGATTCCTGCTGCTGACGGCGGCCATCCTCGCCGCCAGCGAGCGTTGGGGCCGCCGCAACAAGACGACGCATCAGATGAACCTGGCCGACTCCTTGCTCATCGGGCTGGCCCAGGCGGCGGCCATCGCCCCCGGCATCTCCCGTTCCGGCGCCACGATGAGCATGGGCCTGGCGCGAGGGCTGCGGCGGGACGATGCCGCCCGTTACGCCTTCCTGTTGGCCACGCCCATCATCTTCGGCGCTGGGCTGTTCAAACTGCTGGACCTCTTCGGCGCGTCCGGCACCCGCGGGCAACTGCCCGCCCTGGTCATCGGCTTCCTGGCCGCTGCCGCCAGCGGCTATGGCTGCATCTGCTTCCTGCTGCGCTACCTGCAGCGCGGCCGCCTCTATCCCTTCGCCATCTACTGCACTGCTGCCGGAGCTGGCGCACTCCTCCTCGCCCTGCTGCGATGAAACGACCTCTCCGATCTTTGGTTATTGGATATTGGATATTGGGCGTTTTGCTGGCGAGTTGTGGCACAGCCGTGACGCCGCCGCCGACGCCGGTCACGCTGCGCGTCGCCGGTTCCACGGCGATGCTGCCCCTGCTCTCGGACCTGGCCGCCGTCTACGCCGAAGAGCGCCCCCACATTCGCCTGGACATCGAAGGAGGCAGTTCCCGCGTGGGCCTGGAGCGGCTGGAGATGAGAGAGATGGACATGGCGGCGTGCTCCTGGCTGCCGCCATCGGAAAAAGACACCCCACAGCCGCACGCGGCCGCGCCCATCGCCTGGGACGGCATCGCCGTCGTCGTGCACCCCGACAACCCGGTGGACGAGCTGACGCTGCTGCAGGTACGCAACATCTACGCCGGCTGGACCCTGGACTGGCAGGACGTCGGCGGCGCAGCGGGTGATATCCTCATCGTCAGCCGTGAGGATGGATCGGGCACGCGCGCCGTGTTCGAACAGCAGGCCATGGGCGAGCAGCCGGTCACGCTCACCGCCATCGTCATGCCCGCCAGCGACGCCGTGGTGGAATACGTCGCCCGGCACACCACAGCCATAGGCTACGTTTCCATGAGTTACGCAGACCCCAGGTCTGTGAAGGTACTGCGCATCGAAGGCGCCTACCCCACCCCCGCGACCGTACGAGGCGGCGTCTACCACCTGTCTCGCCCTTTGTACCTGGTCACGCCAGGCAAGCCGGCCGGCCAGGCGCGGGCATTCATTGACTTTGCCCTCAGTCCAGCGGGGCAAGCCGTCGTCGGAAAGCGATACGGCAGGATGCGGTGAACAGCGGAGCCCTGCCCGCGCAGAACTCCAGGCCGGACGGCAACATCATGTAGGGGCAGGGCTTGCCCCGGCCCTGTGCGACCTGGCGTCACCATAAGGGGCAATTGCAAGGGTTGCCCTTACATCAATTTGCCTAAACTCCTGATCTGTGTTATAATGCCGCCGGTTCGGAGATGGGTGGTCTGCCTCTTTCGTGTTGATGTCCTTTCTTCACCGCAGAGCCCACGGA
>JACNHM010000064.1 GCA_014383605.1 Chloroflexota bacterium | reverse complement strand
ACGCGAAAGGCCCGCCCAGCCAGCCGCCGTTCGACCTTGCGTGGCGAGGCCGGGTTGAGCGCCTCCTGCAGGCGGGTGTTGAGGGTATTCACCCCGCACGCGCCCCGGGACATCGGCGCCAGCACCTGCACGTCGTCCAGCGGGTCCCACCCGCATTTGGACGGGCTTCGTTGCTGCACGATGTCCACCAGCAGGCCGGCGGCCTCCTGCGGGTCCTGGGCGGAAAAAAAGTAAAAGTCGTCAAACTCGTTGAGGATGGGAAATTGCCCCTGGTTGATGCGGTGGGCGTTGACGACGATGCCACTGTCGGCGGCCTGGCGAAAGATGGTGGTCAACTGCACGACGGCGGCGCGGCCGGACCCGATGACGTCGCGCAGCACGTCGCCCGCGCCGACGGAGGGCAGTTGGTCCACGTCGCCGACGAACAGCACGTGAGCCGCCGGGTCCACGGCCTTGAGCAGGTGGTTGGTCAGCAGGAGGTCCAGCATCGAAGCCTCGTCTATGATGAGGCAGTCCACCTCCAGCGGGTGCTCCTGGTTGCGGCGGAAGCCTTCCAGCGGGGAGTACCCCAGCATCCGGTGGACGGTCTTGGCCGGGCGGCCCGTCGCCTCCGAGAGACGTTTGGCGGCGCGGCCAGTGGGGGCGCAGAGGGCGTAGCGGCAACCCAGCGCCTCCAGCGCCCCGATGACGGTGCGCACAGTGACGGTCTTGCCCGTGCCGGGGCCGCCTGTGAGCACCGTCACCTTGTGGGTCAGCGCCGCCCGCACCGCCTCCCGCTGTTGCGGCGAGAGTTCGATGGCCGAGTCCCGGGTGACCTGGGCTAACAGCGCGTCCCAATCCACGCTGCGGAAGGATAGCAGGCGGGTGGCGGGGCTTTCGACCAGCGCCTGCAAGCGGTGGGTGACGCCGATCTCGCCGTAGTAGAACGGGGTCAGGTAGACCGCCCGCTCCTCGCGCACAGACGTTGGACAAGATGGCATCTTGTCCAACGTGGGATAGACCAACGTCTCACGCCGCACGACCTCGTCGGCGTCCAGGTCATCAATGGCCTGCCGCGCCAGTTCAGAGGGCACCTCCAGCAGTTTGGTGGCCTCGCTCACCAGGTCGGGTTCGGGCGCGTAGACGTGGCCCTCGCCGGCCAGTTGGCTCAGCGCGTGAGCCACGCCGGCCTGGACGCGGGAGGGGGCGTCGGGCGGCAACCCCAGGGCGCGGGCGATCTTGTCGGCGGTCTTGAAGCCCACCCCCCAGATGTCGCGGGCCAGCCGGTAGGGGTCCTCCTGCACCACCCGCAGCGCGTCGTCGCCGTAGGTCTTGTAGATTTTGACAGCCAGGCCGGTGGTGACGCCGTGGCTCTGGAGGAACAGCATCACCTCGCGGATGTGTTTCTGCTCCTCCCAGGCTGTGGCGATGGCGGCCGCCCGCTTGGGCCCCACGCCCAACGCCTCCCGCAGCCGCCGGGGCTGCTCGTCGAGCACGCGCAGCGTGTCGGCGCCAAAGCGCAACACGATGCGCGCGGCTGTGACCGGCCCCACGCCCTTGACCAGCCCCGAGCCCAGGTAGCGCCGGATGCCCTCGACGGTGGCCGGGAGCACCTGCTCACACCGTTCGGCCTTGAACTGGTGGCCGTACTGCGGATGGGTCGTCCAGCGCCCCGCCAGGCGCAGGCTCTCGCCCGGCTGCACCTCCGGCAGGTTGCCGACGACTGTGACCAGGCCGCTCTGCCCCGGCACGTTCAGCCGGATGACCGAGTAGCCGGTCTCCTCACTGTAGTAGGTGACGCGCTCGACGACGCCTCTGAGTTGGTCAGACATTAAGGGAATGATAGCAGAAAAGAGGCAGGATGCAAGAGGCGGGAAAGTGTGGGGGTGTGAGAGAAATAATGACGGCGTGCCTGGGGGCTCGCCAGGGCGGGTTGGCTAACCCCCAGGCACTGCCACGAATAGGAGGAAACTTGCTCGACCGGCCCCGGTAATCTTAAAGTATCCCCCCCTCCGCAAAACCGGTCGCTTCAGACAACCTTAGTATACCCCAGGATGGGCACATTTAGGGTTGCACAAGTGTTACGGTTGTGTTGCGGGTTTGTAACTTTAAATTCTTCGAGGTCTTTTGCTTTCCCGCTTGCCTGGGCCGCTGTAACCACTTCCACCGGCAGTTGGGAGGCCAGTTCAGAGAAGAGACGTTCGGCTCTATCCTGGGGCTGCTTTCTATACGGGGCCAATTAAGACCGTTGCTTGGGCGTGTGGCCGAAACGATGACCAACGCCCAGATGCGCATATTCTGCCTCGAAAATCTGACTCCGGACATCCCGCAGGTTCGCGATCACTTCGTCTTTTGTCTCCCCCAGACCAAAGCCACCTGTGGCACGTACTCGTTGCTGGAGGAGGCGGAAATCTCGTATGCCGGCTTCTCGTTGAATTTAAGCCAGACGGCGTTGTACGGCCTGAGAAATGAGGTCAAACAGGTTGGGGTAGGCTTGTACACGTGGGCGTAAATCCTTCCACAGTTAAGCATTGGACGAGAGCGCCGGTTGAGTAGGAGCGAAGCGACGTATCGAAACCAAGCGGCTTATCCAGAGTGCTTTTGTGGGCAAAAACGCTTGGTTTCGATACGCTTCTCCACTTTGTTCCGAAGCTACTCAACCGGCGCTTGCTCCGTAACTGCCAAAGGATTTCCGCCGAGATGTACTAGTCACTTTGCGAGCGAGGATAGCGACTCAGACATTCTGGCCTAAAAAGTCTTCAATGGCAGAAATGGTGCTGTGGCTCGCACAACATTACCTCTCCGGGCAACCTGTGAAGGGTATGATGGCTGGGCAGCCTCAATTATCTATTGGTTGAGTCTGGTCGCTGTAATAGGTGTTGAACGTTCCGACGGCTGCCGGTGGGCGGCTGTTTTTATTGTAGGGGGTCTGGAGTGCATCGTTCCCACACCGCTATCAACTCCTCAATGTTCACGCACACCAGGTCCGGCTTGACCGCCGATCCGGCCAGGTCGGCCTCGGTGGTGATCCCCGAGAGGACGAGCACGGTGGTCAGGCCGGCCCGCACGCCACCGGCGATGTCGGTATCCAGCCGGTCGCCGATGACGGCGGTGGTCTCGGGGCGGGCGGCCATCCGCAGCAGCGCCTCCTCGTACATCCGCGGCTCTGGCTTGCCGACGACGACCGGCGGGATACCCGGGGCGGTCTCCAGCGCCGCCAACCGCGCGCCGTTGCCCGGCACCGGCCCCCGCCCCGGGGGGGAGGTGGGGGCCGGATTAGTGGCGGTGAAGCCGGGCCCCGGGGGGGTGAGGAACGGCGCCGGCGCCAACCT
>JACNHM010000066.1 GCA_014383605.1 Chloroflexota bacterium | reverse complement strand
TCGCTCAGAGCGCCGCCCCGCATCCTTCGCCCATCGGCTCCGGTCGAGGTGAAGGATGCGGGGCGGTTTGTATTTGTGCCGATACCGCCGTTATGCTATAATCAGGGCAGACAACTGTGAAGAAGGGAGGCAAATGATGACCCAAAAAACTGTCGGCTACGTGGAACTGGAATGGATGTGTACGTACTGCGACACGAGGAACCCCGGCACTCACAAGAAATGTGCTAGCTGTGGTGCGATGATGGGCGAAGCGGATCAGTTCGAGGCGCCCGTGCAACAAGAGTTGATCACCGACGAGGCAAAGCTGGCAAGAGCCAAACGCGGCAGGCCCGACATTCACTGCCCTTACTGCGGCACGCGCAACCCGGCAGAAGCCGAAAAGTGTAAGCACTGTGGCGGTGACCTGGCAGAGGCTGTGGCGCGCGAAAAGGGGCGCGTGGTGGGTGCGTATAGGGACGGCCCTGTGCCTGACGTACCATGCCCCTACTGCGGCACACCGAATCCCGCCAATGCCGTCAAATGCAAGAAGTGCGGCGGCGTTTTGCAGAAGCCCGCTGAGACCCCGCCCGCTAAGACTCCGCTCGCCGAACCGGCTGCCGCCCCTAAGCCTCGCTCTCGCATTCCTGTCCTGGCCATTGGAGCAGTGGTCGTCTTGTTATCCATCTGCGCGGTCGCTTATTTTGCTCTGGGCTTGCGCACGACGGATACACCTGCTATCGTCCAGTCGGTGATGTGGGAGCGCAGCATCGAGATCATGGAGGAGCGCCCCACAACGTACGAAGACTGGGAAGATCAAATCCCGACCGGCGCGCTGATAGGCTCGTGCTCCAAAGAATACCGCCGCACGCAATCGGAGCCGGCGCCTGGGGCGGAGGAAGTGTGCGGCACGCCGTACACGGTAGATCAAGGTGACGGCACCGGCAAGGTGGTGCAAGACTGCGAATACAGAATCTACGACAATAGGTGCGAGTATACGGTCAACGAATGGACGGTCGTGGATGAAGCCGTAGCACAGGGCAGTGATCTCAATCCCCAATGGCCCAACGTGTCTTTGTGGTCAGACCAACGTGAAGGAGGTCGGGCAGAAGAATACGTGGTCACGTTTAGGGCTGATGACAGGGAAGAGACCTATACGTACTACGTGGACTCAGCCGACGAGTTTTCGAGATTTGATATGGGCAGTTATTGGACGCTCAAGGTCACTGCGTTAGGCGATGTCACTGGCGCTGAACCAGCAAGGTAGCAATCAGTGAGATGCACCTGTGAGATGATCGGCGCTTGACAGATGATTGGAGGTGTGCTATAATTTAAACGTTTAAGCAGCGGGGCAACTAGCCCTGTATTTTTTAGCTCTGTGAGTTAAACGTTTAAGCGAGGCGGGATGCCTACGATCAAGGATGTTGCCAAAGAGGCTGGTGTCTCCATCGCCACGGTGTCGTACGTGCTCAACGATAGCGGCGCTGTGGGTGAATCAACACGCCAGCGCGTGTTGCAAGCTGTGGAAAAGCTGGGCTACCGGCCGAGTGTCATTGCCAAAGGTCTGCAGGCCCGCGAAAGCCGCATGATCGGTTATTCCTGGCGTCCGGTGCCGCCCAATCAGTTCAACCCCATCCTGGAAAAGTTCATCCACAGCATAGCCGAGGCCGCCGCCCGGCACGATTATCACGTCCTGACCTTCCCCTGCCCTGAACCGTATGACGAGGTAGATGTCTACCGCGAGATGGTGAAAAATGGCCGGGTGGACGGCTTTATCCTGCCCAACACTAACCTAAATGACCGGCGCATCCGCTACCTGCTGGACGAGGGCTTTCCCTTCGTCGCTTTTGGCCGCTCCAATCCCGAATGGGATTTCCCCTGGGTAGATGTGGATGGCGCCGACGGCGTGAAGCAAGCAGTAGCCCACCTGATGGAGCTGGGCCACCAGCGCATCGCCTGCCTGGCCTGGCCAGAGGCGTCGCTCACCGGCCAGTATCGCCTGGACGGCTATCAGGAGGCCATGGCCAGTGCAGGCTTGCAGATGGATCCGGCCTGGATCATCCGCAGCGAAAACGACTATTACTACGCCTATCGGGCTACCCAGACCTGGTTGGACCTGCCAGTCGGCCGGCGGCCCACGGCGGTGGTGGCTCTCACTGACCTTATGGCCATCGGTGTGATCAACGCCGCAACGGATGCCGGTGTGACGGTCGGGCTAGACCTGGCAGTGGTCGGCTTTGACGATGCCCCCATCGCTGGCTATCTGCGCCCCTCCCTCACCAGCCTGCGCCAGCCAATTGCCGAGGCCGGGGAATGGGTGGTGACCACGTTGATAGACCTGGTGCGCGGCGAGACGCCGTCGCCAGCCCAGGTGTTACTCAAACCCCGACTCATCGTGCGCGACTCGACGGCCCTCAGGAATAACTGAGTTGGTCCTACGCGAATCTTGTGGGCACAAGGATTGAAGGCAAGGTGTTCTGATGAAGACTACCTCCTCGACTATCACAGCTTTTATCTTTGACTTGGATGGCGTGCTGACCGACACGGCGGAATATCACTACCGAGGTTGGAAGCGGCTGGCCGATGAGTTGGGTCTTCCTTTCGACCGCCAGCGCAACGAACCGCTGCGCGGCGTACCCCGCCGTCGCTCCCTCGAACTATTGCTGGACGGCCGTCCTGCTACCGAGTCACAGATGCAAGAGTGGATGGAGCGCAAGAACCGCCACTACGTCGAGTTGATCCAGCAGATGACACCCGCCGACATTCTACCTGGCGTGCTGGATCTGCTGGAGGAACTACGACAAGCAGGGATCAAGATCGGCATTGGCTCAGCCAGCAAGAACACTCGCACCGTTCTCGACCGGCTGCACCTTTGGGACTACGTGGACGCCGTATCCGACGGCGGCAGCGTCCGACGCCAGAAGCCTGCGCCTGACCTTTTTCTCCACTGTGCCCAGCAGCTCGGCGTTGACCCTGGCAAAGCCATCGTCGTCGAGGACGCTGCGTCGGGCGTGGAGGCAGCGCTGGCAGGCGGCTTCTGGACCATGGGGATGGGCCCGGAAGAGCGGGTTGGCGCGGCCCACGTCGTCTTCCCCAGCCTGGAAGGCATCCACCTCCAGGACATCCTGTCTGCAATGGACCACGCAACACGCATCACGCATCACGGATCACGCATCAATCCAGAAAACTGGCTCATCACCGAAACCAGCTTCGACCCCGATAGTCTCCACCACAAAGAAGCCGTCTTCACCATCGGCAATGGCTACCTGGGGACGCGGGGGGCTTTCGAGGAGGGGTATCCTGGCGCTCGACCGGCCACGCTGATCCACGGCGTCTTCGA
>JACNHM010000067.1 GCA_014383605.1 Chloroflexota bacterium | reverse complement strand
CTGACCGAAGCGGGGCCGTACCGTTCCAGGCGGCCGTCGGACTTCACCATCTCCAATACGTAGTCATACGTGGTTCCGGAGATCACTTCCTGGTCCCGGTACGTGTACGTCGCGCCCAGGCTGGCCCCAGCATACTGGGCGAAGATCAGCGCCTCATCCAGCGGCTCCAACTGCCCACCAGCCTCACGGCGCAGCAGGTGGAAACCCACCAGGTCCAGCTCGTTGGCCGTTTCCCAGGTCAGCAGCACGGTGCCTGGTCGCGCCACACCGTCAAAACCGGCCAGCATCAGCCCCGTGGGCTGACTGATCTCTATCCCCGTACTAGTCTCCTGCCCTGGCAATGGCTCCAGGGCCGGCAACGGGCCGGGACCGTCAGGGTCCGCCCTGGCACCATCCACGATGGCCGTGGTCACCGTCTGTCCCTCCGGCAGCTCTGTTGTATCGGTCTTGGCCTTGAAGGTGACGAGCACCGTGAAGCTGGCTCCCGGCGTCAGATCCTGGCCCAGGTTGACTGTGAGGTCACTCCAGTCAATCACCCCATCGTTGACGTTGTCGTCGGAGGCGGGATGGGCGTACTGGCCGCCGTAGCCATAGGTGAGATAGGCGGTGTCGTAGATGATCTGCAGCGGCAGGAAGGTGATCGCTGTCGAGCCGGTGTTGGTGATGCGAATGGTGACGCTGAGCGGATCAGCAGAGCGTACCGCTTCCTCCGTGTTGAGCGCCGCGGTGAGCTCACAGCCAGAGGGAATGTCGAAGCCGAAGTCGGTCGTGGCGTTGACCTCGCCTGCCATCAAAATGACCGTAGCGTCGTGGGTCGTCTCGTCGCCGTCGGAGTCCACGTGGTCAGGGGCACCATCCCGCGGGCTGGCGGACCAGTTGTACAACGTGCCACCCGGCTGGAACTCATCGTCGGCAATCTTGATCGTGTACGCGCCTGATGGCACATTGACGAAGGTGTACAGGCCAGCAGCATCGGTGGTGGAGAGCGTCAGATCGTCTGCTAACACGACGTCCACGCCGGGGATGCCTGGCTCACCCGGATCCTGCCAGCCATCACCGTCCACATCCCACCATACCCCATCACCGATGACACCACCACGGACGCCCCCCTTGCTCACGTCTACGAAGTGGATCCACTCGTCGCCATCGCCGCCACAGTCGAGCAGGAAGTCGCTGTCTCCCGCCAGGCCGTTGGCCAAGCGAGCGTCTTCGACGACGAAGACCGCCTGCCGCCACCCGTTGCTGTTCTCCTTCTGAACCCAGGAGACACTGCTCCCCTCTGGCTGAGCTGCCTGCTCCACCCCACCGGCGGCGTCGTAGCGCAAACTCCAGGTGTCGGTCCCGCGGTCGAGATAGGTCACGGTGATGGTCACGGGATGGGAACCGCCGAAGAGATAGCCGTCGTCCACTTTGAAGAACATGGTGGGATTGCCCGTGGCCTGGTCGGTGCGGCGGACGGCCCAGCCGGCGCGGCCGGGCGGCAAGGCGGGGTTGTAGGGGGGGTCGTTATCACCCATCTCTGTGATGGAAGGGTCGTTGGTCTCGGGGACGGTGCGGCCGCCCGGCACGTTGTCGTCTTGTTCCAACCAGAAATCGTAGTTACCCCACTGCGGATACCAGGGCCCTGGGTTAGGCGTATCCTGCCAGCATGCCTGCCAGGGCACACGATGCTCGCGCATGGCCACCCACACACTGGGGGTGTTCTCCAGGGTCACGCCCACGTAATGCTCCACCCAGTCGAAGATGGCCAGATTCTCAGGCTTGTCGGGGCCAAAGCCAGCACTCTGAGGGTATCTCTGGGGATCGAATTCGCGGAAGAGGTCAATGTTCAGCCGCAGGTAGGTGGGATGCTTGTCCAGGCCGTTGAGCATGCCCCAGTATACCTGAGTAGGATCGCAGAGCATGTAGTCATAGGTCTCGTAGGTCGTCGGCAATACCTGGTTGTACAACAGCACCATGTCATACATGCCGCAGTAAAGGCAACTGCTTTGATCGCCAAATACCGCCCCTTCCTGATCGGGGTACAGGCCGTTGAGGGAGAAGCCCACCCCCCGGCTGGCAGCGTGGAAGCCGATCTCCCGCCGCTCGCTGCGGTGGAAGGTGAAGGGAGCGGACTGTAGCATGAGCGGTTTCTGCAATAGACCGTTTTCGCTGAAAGCCTCCACGTACCCATCAACGATATCGTTGATGGTCTCAATCCACAGACTGCTCGTCAGCCCCGCCGCGGCCAGGGCGTTGTTGTCCTGCGGATTGCCGGCCCAGGTTTCGCCATACATCCCCGCACCGATGGCGATCCATTCCACACGCGGGTCGTTGCGGTAGCGCTCGCCGAGGGCGAAGATGAACTGCCGATAGGCGTCCAGATATGTGGAATGCCAGTAGCGGGGAACCAGCCAGCCGCCGCCCACGTCAACCACGGCGTTGGGGTTCTGGCGCAGAAACTCCGGCAAGGCCTCGATGCCGTTGGAGTAGCGGCCGTTGTAGGTGCTGATCCCGAAGGCCGTGACCTTACCCGTGGGCTGCACGCTGTTCAGCCAGTCGTCCAGGAAGCTCCAGTCATACACCCCCGGCCGGTTCTGCACCTTGCTCCAATTCACGGTGATGTGGCTGCCGATGAGGTGGTAGTGTTCCAGCGGGGTCAGTCTGTTCGGCAAGTAGTCCCAGACGGCGAAGATGCCGGGCCGTTGCAGCAGATCGCTGATACCGTCCGGGGGTGTGGGAGGCGTGGAGAGCGAGGCCAACGCCACCTGCTCCGCGCGCGGCAATGCCGTGCTCTCAGCACCGGCTCGCAGCCCGCCCACGGCGAGGGTGAAGATGAACAGCAATGACAAAGTGAAACCTGACCGGCTATGGTATCGCATGACCAGTATGTCGGTTTGTCGTCTTCAGGCAATGACCGCTGGAGTCGCGTCTCTCCTCTTGCCTGTTACCTCGCTAGTTCCGATTTCTAGTGCACAACGGCGGAAATCCGTCGGTAGTTAATCACGCTCTAGCCAGGTCCGTGACCTGGCGGTTTCCGGCCATCCTGACACCTACAACGCAGGTCACGGACCTGCTCAGAGCGGATTGCGAAGTGGGAATAACTGGGGAAGAATTTAGGCCGAGCTGTACCAGGTCGTTTCCTCACCTGAGCAGCGGCAACCAGAGCCACCAGCCCGCGGTGACCGAAACCGGACCATGCCGCTGCACGCGGCCGTCGGACTTCACCATCTCCAACACGTAGTCATACGTGGTTCCGGAGATCACTTCCTGGTCCCGGTAAGCGTACGTCGCGCCCAGGTTGGCCCCGGCAACCTGGGCGAAGATCAGCGCCTCGT
>JACNHM010000068.1 GCA_014383605.1 Chloroflexota bacterium | reverse complement strand
CGCGCCACATGAATCCTTATTCGTTGGGCGGCCAAGCAGCATCCGACTTGGTGGAACACAAAGCAGAGCGTACAGGCTCCGAACCGTGGCCCAAGTGGGTGGGGCGTGCTAGTACTGACAAGAAGTGCGCCTGAAGCCACGTTCGGTACACATCACAGAGGGAAAGGGAAATCATGGAAAAGGCGTTGCCCTTTGGAGAAGTGTTGGAAACAGTTGAGCAATTGTCTCTAGAAGACCAAGAGACGTTGATAGACATCATCCGTCGCCGTATTATCGAACAGCAGCGGGCGAAACTTGCCAAAGACATACGAGAGGCTCAAAAGGAATTCAAGGCAGGGAATGTTCGCCCCGCGACGCCAGACGAATTGATGAGAGAGATATTGTCATGAGACGGCGCTTGCTACGCTCAAGCGCCTTTGTACGCGCGGCGAAACGGAGAGTCAGAAAAGACCCTCGTGTGGCAGAGGATATTCGAGCCGCTTTGGAGTTGTTGGCTGAGGATGCGTACCATCCACAACTGCAAACCCACAAGTTGAAGGGAAAACTGAGGGGTTCATGGGCGTGTAGTGCGGGATACGATCTGAGGATCGTATTCAAGTTTGTGCAGCATGAAGGAACCAAGGCAATCTTGTTGGAGACGGTAGGGACACACGACGAGGTTTATTGAGAGACGTCCGCATGGGGAGGGCAAGCAGGCGAGAGCAGGATTCGGCTCGCCGGGACATGGCGTGTGGTGAAGGCCAGGCGGCCCACTAGCCCTCCCGCCACAAAGCCCCAGCCGAGGACGGTTTCTGCGAGGCCTTCTCGTCTGCGGCGACGAACCGCATCCCTGCTCCAACCGGCGGTTGACCTGGCCACGGACCCGTGTCATACTCTCTGGCGCTCGATTCTGACCGGCGAATCGAAGACCGGCAACTCATCCGCAACGCCGTCAGGCACATCCGCGCCGAGTTACAATACCACACCCCGCTTTTTGACAAAGGCGGCGAGATGAGTATAATCCACTGTCGCCAGAGGCCAGGGCCTGACCAGTGCCCTGGCTTGGCGCGAAGTAAGGCTCGGTATGAGCATCCATGGGCTTGGAGATCATCGGGGCAATCACCGACATCGAAACAATCGCCGTTGGTCAAGCGATCCGTGAGCTTGCACGGCTACGCAAGGTCTATGGCGCCGGTCGCTGGAGAAAGCTGAAGGGTACGGCGACGGTGCGCCTTCCCGACGGCAGCGTGTGTCAAGCCGAGTTACACTGGTACGAAGCACACGGAATCGGTAAGAAGGAAATCAAGATCAAGCGCATCTTGTGGGAAGAAGGTAGATGAAACAACATAGTCCAGAAACACAGTTTGTAGTCTGTATCAATAACGAAGGGCTTCCCGTATCATTGGAACTGTTCAAGATCTATCAGGTGATACCTGACGCCCGCTCTGCGGAACATCGGCTGCTCCGCGTGATGGATGAGTCGGGTGAGGATTATCTGTATCCAACGGACTATTTCGTTTCCATCAACCTGCCACAGACTGCAGAACAGGCCATGCAGAAAGCCGTTGTTTTTCACAGCCTGGTTTTGGAAGGCAGTCAATCTGTTGATGAGGTGGGTTAAACAACTATGTATGCAATCGTAGAGACCGGCGGCAAGCAGTACAGAGTACAACCCGGGCAGACCATCGATGTGGAGAAACTGCCGGCCGTGGTTGGTGACAACGTGACCCTGGAGCGAGTGCTCCTGGTCGCCGACGGCGAGCAGGTCACCGTAGGCCAACCAACGGTGGAAGGCGCTGCGGTGCAGGCGACGGTCGTGGCCGAGGGCAAGGCACGCAAAGTGATCATCTACAAGTACCTCCCCCGCCATCGCTACCGCCGCAAGAAGGGACACCGGCAGTTGTTCACGCGCTTGAAGATCGACAGCATTGAGCTTTAGAGGGGGGAGGTAGTGCGATGGCTCACAAAAAAGGTGGCGGCAGCAGCAGGAACGGACGTGACAGCCAGTCCAAGCGGCTGGGCGTGAAACGTTACGACGGCCAGGTGGTGAACGCGGGCACGATCATCGTGCGCCAGCGCGGCAGCCACATCAAGCCGGGCCGCAACGTGGGCATGGGCAGGGACCATACCCTGTTCGCCATGGCCGATGGCTACGTGAAATTCGAGCCCGTCTCGCGGGCCAGGAAACAGGTCAGCGTGTATCCGACGCGGGTGGTGTCTGCGTAGTATAATCACAGTTGTTGGGAGTAGGGTTCATGAAAAAGGATATCCATCCGAAGTATTATCCTGAGGCAACGGTCGCCTGTGCCTGTGGCAATACCTGGACCACAGGCTCCACGCAAGAGCGCATCCAGACGGAAATGTGCTCGGCCTGCCATCCTTTCTACACCGGCGAGCAGCGCATCGTGGACACGGCCGGACAGGTGGAACGCTTTATCCGGCGGCTGGAGCGCAAGGATGTCCTGGCAGCGCAAGACAAACTGCGCGCCGAGGCGCGGACGATCAAAGAAGCAGCTCGCCGCAAGGCCATCGCCCGCGGTGAGGGTGTGGAGGTGGCGGAGCGAGTGGCCAAGGAAGCCGTCCAGGAAGCGCTGCAGACCACGGAGAGCGGTGCACAGCCGGCTGAAGCAGGGGAAGAGCAGACCGAGGACTGAGGCTGCGAGCAGTACAGTGATCGAAAGGGGCAGAGTGCGTTCTGCCCCTTTTCTTTGTGCCCGGGTCAGAACAGCAGGAGAACGGAGATGCTTTACCACCAACCCAAGGGCGGCTGGATCGAGCTCATCTGTGGCGGCATGTTCGCTGGAAAATCGGAGGAACTGCTGCGGCGGATCAGGCGGGCGGAGATCGCCCGCCAGCCGGTGCAGGTGTTCAAGCCGGCCATTGACCATCGCTACGGCGTGGACGTCATCGCTTCCCACAACGGCATGACACGAGAAGCGGTCATCGTTCGGGGACCTTGGGAGATCCTGGAGCTTGTACGGCCGGAGACGCAGGTGGTGGCCATTGACGAGGCGCAGTTCTTCGATCCGGCCCTGGCCGACGTGTGCAACGAACTGGCGAACCGGGGGCTGCGGGTCATCGTCGCCGGGCTGGACCTGGACTTCCGCGGTGAGCCCTTCGGCTCCATCCCCCTGCTTCTGGCCCAGGCGGAGTACGTGGAGAAGCTACAGGCCATCTGCCAGGCGTGCGGCGCGCCGGCCTGCCGCACGCAACGGCTCATCAACGGCCAGCCGGCCAACTACGACGATCCTGTGGTCCTCATCGGCGCCAGCGAGGTGTACGAGGCCCGCTGCCGCGACTGCCACGAAGTCCCTTCGAAACCCCAAGCTCAAAGTTCA
>JACNHM010000246.1 GCA_014383605.1 Chloroflexota bacterium | reverse complement strand
GCAATCCAACTATACTCGAAGAAACGCCTTTCACTGGTATCACGCTCTAGCTGTAAGCCAAGCACATAATTTTGAGACTATGTCGAACTCCCTATCCCCCATCTCTGGCCTTGGCCGATGGCAGACAGCGAACAACTGAGAGCCATCGGCCATTCATTTCTACCACCGCGCCTGTTTGCGCCACAGGATCCAACCAGGGGTTTCGCTTCACTTGCTATTGGCTTCGCTTAACTTGACAGGGCTTGCGATCTGCAGTATAATGGCAACAGCTCCCAAGCAAACGAAACTACAGCCCCTGGAGAGCTCACGATGGCTGCCCTTACCGCCCCCGAACGACAACAGGAAATCCTCACCCTGCTCCAACAGCAGAAGCGGGTCTCCGTCACCGATTTGAGCCATCACTTCGGCGTCTCGACGGTGACCATCCGCGCCGATCTGAGCGAGCTGGAACGGCGCGGCTTGCTGACCCGCACCCACGGCGGGGCTATGCCGCCCGCCCCTATCATCGAGCCGGAACCCGCCTTCGCCCAGCGGCGGTTGTCTCACAGAGAGGAGAAGCAACGCATCGGCGCAGCGGCGGCCGCGCTGGTACACGATGGCGAAGCCATCGCCCTGGATGCCAGCACCTCCGCCCTGGCCGTGGCCGAGCAGATCAAAGACCGCCGCGAGCTGACCGTCGTCACCAACGGCTTGATGATCGCCATCGAGCTGGCCGATGCGCCCGGTATCTCGGTAATGATGCCCGGCGGCCTCCTGCGCAGCGAGGCCTTCTCTCTCGTGAGCGGCATGGGAAACGATTGCCTGGCCCAGCTCAACATCAGCAAGGGATTCTTCGGGGCCCGCGGGCTGACGATTGACGAGGGGCTGACCGACGTGGACAACTTCGAAGTGGAGATGAAGCGAGCCCTGGTGGCCGCCTGCAAAGAGGTGATCGCCGTGGTCGACTCCAGCAAGTGGGGTCACCTGGCCGTCGCCTCTTTTGCGTCTCTGGAGCAACTAGACCATGCCATCGCCGATGTTGCTGCGCCGGCCGACATGGTGGCTGACCTGTGCGCGCAAGGGATTGAAGTGACCTTGGTGTGAGGAAGTCCGTAGACAAGAAGCTGGCCAGAACCAGCACTGGTCGGGACCATCGAGCACAGCAGAGAGTGCAAATGAAAACAGCTATTCTCGAAATGAGACACATTTCCAAACGCTTTGACATGACCCAGGCACTGGATGATGTCTCGCTAGCCCTCTATCCTGGTGAGATCCACGCCCTGGTGGGCGAGAATGGGGCCGGCAAATCAACCCTCATCAAGATCATGACGGGCATCTACAGACCTGATCATGGAGAAATCCTGTTGGACGGGAAGCCTGCGCATATTCACAGCTCACAGGAGGCGCAGGCTCACGGCATTGCTGCCATCTATCAGGAGCCGATGGTCTACCCCGATTTGAACGTCGCCGAGAACATCTTCATCAGCCATCGCCATCGCGGCCCTGTTGTGCGTTGGGGCAAGCTGTACAGGGACGCCGAAGCCATCCTGGCCAAACTGGATGTCAAGCTTGACGTACACATGCCAGCACGCGGTCTCACGCTGGCCGCGCAGCAGGCGGTCGAAATCGCCAAAGCCATCTCTCTCGAGGCGCGTGTGCTGATCATGGATGAGCCGACTGCCTCGCTCTCGGCGCACGAGGTGAGACAGTTGTTCAGATTGGTACGGTCGCTGCGCAACCAGGGGGTGGCCATCCTGTTCATCGGACACCGCTTAGAAGAGGTTCTGTCCATTGCTGATCGCGTGACTGTGCTGCGGGATGGTAAGTGGATTTCGTCCACGCCTCGCAGCGAGGTCACGTCGGAACAGGTCATCCGCGACATGGTGGGGCGCGATATCGAGGACTTTTTTGCCAAGAGCGAGGCCGAGCGTGGCAAACTGCTGATGTCAGTGCGCGATCTGCACAAAGACAGTGCCTTCTCTAACATCAGCTTCGACGTCTATCATGGTGAGGTGCTGGGCTTCGCCGGGCTGATCGGTTCGCGACGTACCGACGTTGCCCTGGCACTGTTCGGCGTCGAACCGGCTGACAGCGGGGAGATCACCTTTGAAGGGAAAGAGCTAGAGATCCGCTCTCCTGAGCAGGCGGCAGGACTTGGTATCGCCTACGTGACCGAAGACCGCCGCGGCCTCGGACTGATCATGCCCATGTCCATTGCCTCCAACATCTCCCTGCCCATGCTGCGCAAATACCTGACCCGCCTGGGGCTGATCAAACAAAGGGAAGAGATAGCCGTCGCCAAGGAATACCAAGAGCGGCTTTCCATCCGCGCGCCGTCGGTTAGGGTCGAGCTGGAAAAGCTCTCCGGTGGCAACCAGCAGAAAGTCATGCTCAGCAAATGGCTTAACGTCCATCCCAAGCTCCTCATCCTGGATGAACCCACGCGAGGCATAGATGTGGGGGCGAAAGCCGAGGTGCACCACATGATCAACGACCTGGCTGGCGAGGGTCTGGGGATTATGCTGATTTCGTCTGACTTACCCGAAGTCTTGGCTATGAGCGATCGCATTGTCGTGATGCGCGAAGGTAAGCAGATGGGGGTATTCGATCGGAAAGAAGCTACCCAAGAAAGGGTCATGGCGGCCGCTATGGGACAGACTCATGTGACCCTGGAGAACCAGCGATGAATGCACTCAGACGTCGTTTTCGGCCCGAGCAGATCCGGGAGTTGGTCATCGTACTCCTCATCGTCTTGGTCATCCTATTCTTCGGAACGCAAATAGACAACTACTACAACGCCCGTTTCTTCAACCGTATCTCTACCAGCGTGGCCATTATCGCTGTGGTGGCTGTCGGCCAAACACTTGTCTTCCTGACGCGCAACTATGATCTCTCGGTCGGCTCCATCGTGGGCTTCACCGCCTACATCGTGGGTCAACAGCTGACCCGGAACAACGACATTGCTCCCTTGGTGGCTGTCCTCATGGCCATCGGCGCCGGCGCCATCATGGGCTCCATCAATGGGCTGCTGGTCGCCTATGGCCGGGTGCCAGCGGTCATCGTCACCCTCGGTACGCTAGCATTGTATCGCACTATACTGGTCGAGTATTCGGACGCACAGACGGTCTTGACTGCCCTGTTGCCCGAGTGGATACTTGATCTTCCTCGCGCCAACATCATCAGCTTCGGCGGCTTGGACATACGGGCCATGGTGGGAGTGGCCATATTGGTGATCATCCTGTTCCAGTTAGTGCTCACGTATCTCCCCTATGGCCGTCGGCTGTACGCCATTGGTTCAAACCCCGCTGCTGCCCGTATCGCCGGTTTCCCGTCGCAGCGTATCGTCTTCCTCGCCTTTGTGCTGTGCGGAGCGTTGGCTGGTTTGGGCGGTTTCATGTTTCTGGTCCGTTTCGGCAACATCACCGTGGTCGCCGGGCTGGGCATCGAATTATCGTCAATCGCCGCTGTTGTGGTCGGCGGCGTGAACAACGCTGGCGGGGCCGGTACCGTGATCGGAGCGTTCCTGGGGGCTATTCTGATAGACCTGATTGACAACAGCCTCATTCGCTGGCCAGAGATCAGCGAGTTCTGGAGAGATGCTCTGCTGGGGCTGCTGATTCTGCTGGCGGTTGCTGCTGATGCCGTGATCATGAACCGCTTGCGCAACCTCTGGATACGGAGCGAGCTTCAGGTAGAAGCAGATACCGATGAAAGCCAGCTACAAGGGGAGAGCAGTCATGTCGCGTAGTCCAGAGATCTTGTCAAGGGCTTGGGAGCGGCTCAAGGGTTGGGAAGGTCTTCTGCTTGTGCTTTTTCTGGTGATCGTTGCCATCAACGCCGTCCAGGCACCAGCCTATCTCAGCATTGCGAACCAGATAAACCTGTTCCAGTTGTCCATCGAAAAGATCATCGTCGCCCTGGTGATGACCTTCATCATCATCAATGCCGAGATCGACCTTTCTGTAGCTTCGATGATGGGACTGTCCGCCTGTTTCCTGGCCTGGCTGTTTCAGAAGGGTGTGCCGGTGCCGGTTGGCCTTTTGGCGGGGCTGTTGCTTGGCGTGGTGGGCGGGGCCTTCAACGGTTTCTGGGTAGCGATTGTGGGCTTGCCCTCCCTGGTCGTCACTTTGGCGACGTTGATCATGTATCGGGGACTGGCCCGTGTGCTGCTGGAAGACCGCTCCATCGGCAACTTTCCTGAGTGGTTCGATGCTCTGGGACAGCAGCCCCTCATCGGCCCCTTTCCCCTGGCCATGATCATCTTCTTCGTCTTTCTGCTCCTGGCCATCGTGATCCTCCAATACTCCGGCTTTGGGCGCTATGTCTATGTGATAGGCAACAGCAGCGACGTCGCTCGCTATTCGGGTGTCCGCGTGCGGCGGATCAAGATGATCCTGTTCACCGCTTCAAGCACCATCGCCGCTCTGACCGGTCTGCTATTCGCGGCCCGACTGGGAGCAGTTCGAGGTGACCTGGCCAATGGTTTCGAACTCGACATCATCACTATGGTGCTGCTGGGTGGCGTGAGCATCTTTGGGGGTTCGGGGTCGCTCTTTGGCGTGCTCTTGTCCATCCTGATCGTCCTGAATCTGCGCAATGGGATGTCCCTTGCCAACATCACCGGCCATGTGCAGACCGGGGTGATCGGCGTTCTCCTGATTCTATCCGTACTTGTCCCTAACCTGGCGAGTCAGGTCCGTACCATTCTGAATCGCCGCCGCCGCATCAGCCGTCCACAAGATACATCTGCTTAGGCAGGAAAGGAGGGTGATACGCAGACGATCACACACGTGCCCTACAACGCCACAATCGTCAGACTGGAGAAATCCAACAACGAAGTGCCAAACAACCAAGGAGGAAGAAAAGCATGAAGACGCAGACTTGGCGCATTATTGCGCTATTGGTTATCTTGAGTATGCTGGCCGCGGCCTGTGGGCAGGCACCGCAACCAACACCAAAACCTGCCCCCCCAACCGTGGCACCGACCGAGGCGCCAAAAGCCAAGCCCGCCGCCGGACCCGTGGAGGCCACACCGGGGCAGGAAGTGAACATGGTGCTGCTGCCCAAGTTCCTGGGCATCCTGGTCTTTGACCAGGCCAATCAGGGCGCTCAGGAAGCTCACACCGAGCTTCAGAACAAAGGTGATCTGCAGTTCCTCGGCCCCACGCCGGAGAACAGCGTGGCCGGACAGATCGAGATCGTGACCACCGCTGCTACCCAGGGCATGGACGCCATCATGATCTCCAACAACGCCGGCGACCAGATCACTCCTGCGGCCACAGAGGCTCTCGACGCAGGCATGACCGTCGTCACCTGGGACTCGCCCATCCCCTCGGCGGAAGGCGAGCAGGTGTTCGTCGCCCAGGTGGACTTTGACGAGACGGGCCGCGTCATGGCCGACATGGCCATGGACATCCTGGGCGAAGACGGCGGCAAGTTCGCCGTGCTGTCGGCCTCGCCGGATGCGGCCAACCAGAACGCCTGGATCGCCGCCCTGCAGAAGGTGCTGGAGACCGATGCCACCTACGCCAGTCTGGAGTTGCTGGACATCGTCTACGGCAACGACCAGTCGGAGGACAGCTACAATCAGGCGTTGGCGCTGGTGGACAAGTACCCGGACATGGAGCTGATCATGGCTCCCACCACCGTGGGCATCGCCGCGGCGGCCAAGGCCATGCAGGACGAGGGGCTGTGCGACACGGTCAAGGTCAGCGGCTTGGGCCTGCCGGCCGAGATGGTCTCCTACACCCTCAACGGCTGTGCGCCGCAGTTCGCCCTGTGGAGCTTTGTTGACCTCGGCTACCTGACCTACTATACCACCTACCTGCTGGCGACAGGCGCTATCGAGGGCAAGGTGGGCGAGAGGTTGGAAGCCGGTCGCATGGGCACCTACACCATCGAGAAGGACCCCACCCGCGACGCTGGGTTGCGCGTGCTGATGGGCCCCTTCAAGGTCTACGACAAGGACAACGTCGAGGCAGAGGCGGGGCCGCAAGAGCAGGCGAAGGGCACGGTGGTTAAGGCGACACCGGGGCAGGAAGTGAACATGGTGCTGCTGCCCAAGTTCCTGGGCATCCTGGTCTTTGACCAGGCCAATCAGGGCGCTCAGGAAGCTCACACCGAGCTTCAGAACAAAGGTGATCTGCAGTTCCTCGGCCCCACGCCGGAGAACAGCGTGGCCGGACAGATCGAGATCGTGACCACCGCTGCTACCCAGGGCATGGACGCCATCATGATCTCCAACAACGCCGGCGACCAGATCACTCCTGCGGCCACAGAGGCTCTCGACGCAGGCATGACCGTCGTCACCTGGGACTCGCCCATCCCCTCGGCGGAAGGCGAGCAGGTGTTCGTCGCCCAGGTGGACTTTGACGAGACGGGCCGCGTCATGGCCGACATGGCCATGGACATCCTGGGCGAAGACGGCGGCAAGTTCGCCGTGCTGTCGGCCTCGCCGGATGCGGCCAACCAGAACGCCTGGATCGCCGCCCTGCAGAAGGTGCTGGAGACCGATGCCACCTACGCCAGTCTGGAGTTGCTGGACATCGTCTACGGCAACGACCAGTCGGAGGACAGCTACAATCAGGCGTTGGCGCTGGTGGACAAGTACCCGGACATGGAGCTGATCATGGCTCCCACCACCGTGGGCATCGCCGCGGCGGCCAAGGCCATGCAGGACGAGGGGCTGTGCGACACGGTCAAGGTCAGCGGCCTGGGCTTGCCGGCCGAGATGGTCTCCTACACCCTCAACGGCTGCGCGCCGCAGTTCGCCCTGTGGAGCTTCACCGACCTGGGGTATCTCACCTACTACACCACTTACTTGCTGGCGACAGGCGCTATCGAGGGTAAGGTAGGCGAGAGGTTTGAAACCGGTCGCATGGGCACCTACACCATCGAGAAGGATCCCACCCGCGACGCTGGCCTCCGCGTGCTGATGGGTCCCTTCAGCGTGTACACCAAGGACAACGTCGAGGCGGCAGCCAGGTAACGGTTGAGCAACAGCTCCCCGTGCTAGAGGATCGTGTTTCAGGTAGCGGACGTTGATGCGCCCGCTACTTGAAACACACCAAAACACCGGCCGCTGGGTCGGTGTTTGCCAGGTCTCGCGTAGCTCAGGATGGGAGAGGGATTCTGCCCTCTCCCATCCGTTTGAGGGATCAGCCTCGGATAGAGCGTCGGGGGTGTGGATCATGCGTTTGCAGGACAAGGTGGCCATTGTTACGGGGGCGGCGCGCGGCATTGGCCGGGCGATCGCTCTGCGTTTCGCTCAGGAGGGGGCCAAGGTGGCCGTCGTAGACCTCCGTGAGAACCAAGGCCAGGACACGGTCCATCTCATCGAAGCTGCCGGTGGCCAGGCGATGTTCGTCCGCACTGACGTATCTGACCAGGCTCAGGTGCAAGCCATGGTGGACGCGGTGGTCAAAGAGTGGAACACCATAGACATCCTCGTCAACAATGCTGGCGTTTGCCCGTTTGCCGGCTTTCTGGAGATGCGCGAGGAGCTGTGGGATCAGGTGCTTGATGTAAACCTGAAGGGCTACTTCCTGTGCTCCCAGGCGGTGGCCAAGGTGATGGTCGAGCAAGGCGTGAAGGGGCGTATCATCGCCGTCAGCTCCATCTCCTCAGAGTTCGGTGGCAGCTCGCAGGCTCACTATTGCGCTTCCAAGGCGGGCATCAATCTGTTGGTCAAATCAATGGCTATCTCGCTGGGGCCGCATGGTATTACCTGCAACGCCGTCCTGCCCGGCACCGTCGAGACGGACATCAACCGCGAAGCCTTGGCCGATCCAGCCGTGCGCGAATACTGGTCGCAGCGGGCTCCGTTGGGCCGCCTGGGCCAGCCCGAAGACATTGCAGGCCCGGTTCTCTTCTTCGCCAGTGACGATTCGGCCTGGTGCAGCGGGGCGATGCTGGTCGTAGATGGCGGCACATCGGTCAATCTCCAGTAACCCGGAGGGTGGAGCTATGGCAACGTATAGCATCAAAGCGATCAAATACTGCGAGCAGTCCGTACCTGGTCCCCAGATGTTCCTCATGGCCCGCTGGGGAGAGTGGATGGTAGCGGACTTTTTTCTGTTCATTCTGCGCCGGGACGATGGCAAGATCATGCTGGTTGACACCGGCATCCGGGATGTGGAGGAGATTCAACCCCTTGTCGTAGCCGGAGTGGGGCAAAAGGGTCGCTTTCGCATGAACATGGAGACCCAGAACATCCCCCTGCTGCTGCGCAAAGAGGGTATTGACCTGGCCGATGTGGAGTACGTCTTTATCTCTCATCTTCACTACGACCACTGTTCAAACGCCAAGTTGTTCCCCAACGCCAGATTCGTCGTCTCGCGCACCGGCTGGCACCTCACACTTGATCCACCACACGCAGCCCTAACCCCCGACATCCTCTTCCCGCGCGACATCCTGGCCTATTTCGCCGCTGAAGCCCGCGAGCGGCTGATCCTGGTGGACGACGAGGCGCCGGAGATCATCCCCGGCATCGGTGCCTTTTACATCGGCGGGCACACGCTGTGCAGCCAGGCGTTCACGGTTCAGACCAGTGCGGGCCTGGCCGTCTTTCCCGGGGACACTGTCTTCTACTACGAGAACCTGGAGAGAAACCACCCTGTGGGGCTGGCGGTAGATATAACACAGTGCTATCAGGCCATGGAGCGAATCCGCGAGGTCGCTGACATCGTCGTTCCTCCGCACGATCCGCTCTTGCTCCAAAAGTACCCGGATGGTGTGATTGTCAGCGACTGAAACCCCCGACGATTGTTGGTCGGAAAGGGGAAAAAGCGTGCCTAAGCTTGAAACGGCTCATATCAACGGCTGTACCGTCTACAATCTGCCCGGTCGCGATTGGTTCTATCTGCTGGGTCCACAGAATAGCCAGGCCAGGAACCTGGTCTTTGGCCTGGCCGAGTTTCCTGGCGAAACGCTGGCCGCGACTCACACACATGAGACTGAAGAGGAAATCATTTATATCCTTTCCGGTAAGGGAGCCATCATTTCCGGAGAGGAAGAAGTCGGCTTGGAACCGGGTGTGGCGGTCTTTATCCCCCCTGGTCTCTCGCATCAGATCCGGGTGGACGGGGAAGAGCCGCTGAAACTGGTGACCCTCTTCTCTCCACCGGTGACGCCCGGCGCCTACGATCCGAACAAAAAGTGAATCCTTGGTGGCAAATCAGATGCAAGAACGCTACCTGGCAGGGCGCACAGCCCTGGTCACGGGTGCTGGTGGGGGATTGGGGCGGGCCATCAGCCGGCGGCTGGCCGAACTGGGCGCTCGCGTGGTTCTGGGCGACATTGACGTCAGCGCGCTGGAGGAAACGGCGCGCGTGATCAACGACCTGGGTGGCGAGACCGCCACCTGCGTGTTTGACGTATCCGACGCTGCTGCTGTCCGCTCCACGTTCGCGCACATAAGCCCGCTGGAGATTCTGGTGAACAACGCCGGCATCTGCCCTCTGACACCACCGGACGAAATCAGCGAGAGAGAATGGGACCGGGTTCTGGCAGTGAACCTCAAGGGGGCATTCCTATGCATTCAGGCGGCTCTGCCAGGGCTGCGGGCGGCTGGTTGGGGACGGGTGATCAACATCGCCTCGCTGGCCGGCCAGATGGGGGGAATCGCCGTGGGAGTGCATTACGCCGCCAGCAAGGCCGGCCTCCTGGGATTGACCAAAGCTTTTGCCCGGCTCCTGGCCCCGTATGGCGTCACCGTCAACGGTATCGCTCCGGGGACCCTCGAAAGCGGTCTCACAGCGGGTTGGCCAGAGCAGGTCAGGCAGGACCTGCAGGCTAAAATCCCACTTGGCCGGTTCATACAGCCTGAAGAGGTAGCGGAGGTGGTCGCCTTCCTCTGTTTGCCGTCGGGGGCGGCCATCACCGGGGCCACAGTTGACGTGAACGGTGGGTTGTTGATGAGATAGATGCGGCCAGGGAGATGCTACATGTCCACAGATCGAGAAGCAATCTTATCCACCCTGAGAGACAAAGCCAGGTTCTGTCGTATGGAAACCATCCGCCTTATTGCCATTGCCAAGAGCGGACACTATGGATCGGTCTTCTCGGCGGCGGAGATCTTCGCCCTGCTTTACTATCACGTGCTGCACTACGATCCCCAGAATCCAGGCTGGCCGGATCGAGATCGGTTCATCCTGTCCAAGGGTCATGCCGCGGTAGGATTATACCCTCTCCTGGCCGATGTGGGCTTCTTCGACCCCGCGCTCCTCAACACCTACACCCGGCTGGGCAGCCCCTTCGGCGATCATCCTGACATGCGCAAGATTCCAGGCATTGATTTTTCGTCGGGATCCCTTGGGCATGGACTTTCGGTAGGAGTTGGTATGGCCCTGGCAGCGCGGGTTACCGGGCGTGACTACCGGGTGTATGTCCTCCTGGGTGATGGCGAGATGGACGAGGGCCAGGTGTGGGAGGCAGCTATGAGCGCGGCGCATTTTGACCTGGGCAATCTGATCGCCATCGTGGATCGCAACCGCGTCTCGGTGGATGGCGAGACCTCCGAAGTGATGGACATCGAGCCCCTGCCTGACAAATGGGCAGCTTTCGGCTGGCGAGTCCGGGAGGTAGATGGCCATGACCTCGAAGCATTGTTGCGGCTCTTCAACGGGCTGCCCGATCCGGCCTCCAACCAGCCGACGGTGATCATCGCCCATACGGTGGCTGGCAAGGGGGTGTCGTTCATGGAGAACAGATTCGAGTGGCACCTGGGCTACCTGGCCCCAGATGACCAGGCCCAAGCCTTGGCCGAACTGGAGGGAGACCGATGACCTTGCATCCCGAAACTTGGGATCTGCCCACCTCCACTCGCCTGGCGCCTTACCTCAATTGGGGACGGGTGCTGGCCGAGTTGGGGCAAGACCATCCTGAGATTGTGGTTCTGACTGCCGATCTCAAGCACTCCAACCGGCTGAGCGACTTCGCTCAGGTTCACCCGGATCGCTTTTTCAACTTTGGCATCGCCGAGAAGAACATGGTGTCAGCCGCGGCCGGCATGGCGGCGGCCGGGCTACTGCCCTACGTCGCCACCTATGCCAGTTTCATTGGCCTGTTGTGCGCCGAGCAAATCCGTACCGACGTATGCTATCCCTGCCTGCCGGTTCGTATCCTGGCCCACCACGCCGGGATCACGATGGGATTCTACGGCTCCTCGCATCATGCCACCGAGGATCTCTCGATCATGAGATCGTTCGCTGATCTGACAGTCTTTGGCACTGTGGACCCCACCCTGGCCGAGGCAGCGTTGAAAGCTTCGGTGAGCCATCCTGGACCGATCTACTTCCGCCTGGGGCGCGGCCGTGAGAAGCCGGTGTATGAGCGCCCACCGGCCGATTTCGCCTTCGGGCGGGCCATCACCTTGCGCGACGGACGTGATGCGGCCGTGCTGACCACTGGCCTGCCTTTGGGGGTTGCGCTGGAGGCGGCCGAAATTCTAGCGGCCGAGGATGGCCTATCGATTCGAGTGATAGATATGCACACGGTCAAACCCATAGACGCAGAGGCCGTGCTGGAAGCGGCCGCTACCGGCATTGTGCTCACGGTCGAAGAACACAACATCATTGGTGGGCTGGGCGGCGCCGTGGCCGAGGTGCTGGCCGAGGCCGGCGCCTGCTGCAGATTCCGCCGGCATGGTCTCCCAGATGAATATGCGCTCATCGGCCCGCCCTTAGCCCTCTATGCCCACTACGGCCTTGACGCTGCCGGCATCGTGCGCCAGCTTCGCAAATTGGTGTGAGGGTGCGGTGATGAATCCCAGCCATGACAAACTGGCCGACATGTACTACCGCATGTGGCTCATCCGCTACTTTGACGAGAGCGCCGTGTCGCTGTATCACCAGGATATGATCCGGGGCACGACTCACACCTACACCGGTGAGGAGGCCGTGGCCGTCGGCGCCTGCACAGCGCTCAACCGAGATGACTACATCACCAGCACACATCGCGGTCACGGTCATTGTCTGGCCAAAGGCGGCGACCCGCGCTTGATGATGGCTGAGCTGCTGGGCAAAGCGACAGGCTATTGCAAGGGGAAGGGCGGCTCGATGCACATCGCCGACCTGGACCTGGGCATCCTGGGAGCCAACGGCATCGTCGGTGGCGGCATCGGCATCGCCACCGGAGCGGCCTACTCTGCCGACCTGCGCGGCTCCGGTCAGGTGGCTGTCTGCTTTTTCGGCGACGGGGCCAGCAATCAGGGCATCTTGATGGAGGCGGCCAACATGGCCGCCCTGTGGAAGCTGCCGGTCATCTACCTGTGCGAGGAGAATCAATACGCCGAGTTCAGCCCCAGCAGGCCCTTCATCGCCGTCGAACGCATCGAGCGTAAGGCTCTGGGGTTTGGGCTGCCGGGTCTCACGGTGGACGGCAACGACGTGCTGGCCGTGTACGAAGCGGTGCGCCAGGCCGTCTGCCGGGCGCGCCGCGGCGACGGCCCAACGCTGCTGGTCGCCCAGACCTACCGCATCGAGGGTCATTCGGTGGGCGATCCACTGACCTATCGCTTGAAAAGCGAGGTAGAGGCGTGGAAAGCACCCGAGCGGGACCCCATCAGCCGGTTTGGCCGCTACCTGATGGGGGAGGCGGGCTTTTCGGAAGCAGAATTGGAAACGCTGCGCGGGCAGGCGCGGGCGGAGATAGACAGCGCGGTCAAGTTCGCCATCAACAGCCCTGAACCCGAGATCAGCTCGCTGTGGGAAGACGTGTATGCCTGAGGAAAGAGAGGCGATGGCAGACCGTCAGTTGCAGTACAGGGAAGCGCTCAACGAAGCCCTGCACGAAGAGATGGCCCGCGATCCAGCGGTCTGCATCCTGGGCGAGGACGTGGGGTCTTTCGGAAGCCCGTTCCAGATCACCCGGGGGTTGTTCGACAGGTTTGGCGACAAGCGGGTGCGCGACACGCCCATCTCCGAGGCCGGCTTCTGCGGGATCGCCGTCGGTGCGGCCATCACCGGCCTGCGGCCGGTGGTCGAGATCCTGTACATTGACTTCAGCACCCTGGCCATGGATCAGATCGTCAACCAGGCCGCCAAGGCGCGGTATATGTTCGGCGGCAAGGCCCGCGTGCCCCTGGTCATCCGCACGCAGGGAGGTGGCGGCCGCGGCAATGCCGCCCAGCACTCCCAAAGCCTGGAGATGTGGTACGTCCATATCCCTGGCCTGATCGTGATTCAGCCTTCCACGCCATACGACGCCAAGGGCCTTCTCAAATCGGCCATCCGGGACGACAACCCGGTGGTCTTCATCGAGCACAAGCTGCTCTACAATACCACCGGCTCCGTGCCCGAAGAAGAGTATACCATCCCCATCGGCGTGGCCGACGTGAAGCGCGGCGGCGATGACGTGACCATCGTAGCCACTTCGCGCATGGTGCTCTTTGCCCTGAATGCCGCCGAGGAGCTGGCCCGCCAAGGGATTGGGGCTGAGGTCATTGATCCTCGTACCCTCAAACCCCTGGACACCGATACCATCATCCGGTCGGTGAAGAAGACCGGGCGGCTGGTGGTGGTCAACGAGGGCCACCTGACAGGAGGGTTCACCGCCGAGGTGGCCGCCCGGGTGCAACGGGAGGCTTTCGACTGGCTGGATGCTCCCATCGTGCAGGTGGCCACCGAGGATGTGCCTCTGCCCTACAGCGGCCGCCTGGAGTTGGAGGCCATTCCCAGCGAGTGGGACATCGTCAACGCCGCGTTGGAAGTCGTCCACAGGAAGTAGGGACAGGGCTTGTCCCTGCCCAGTCCATCCGCAAGGGACGTCACTGGGCCATTGCGCTGTTTTCGAGGCAGTCCCATTCCAACCGTGGACATGGAGACATGGAGAGACATGGAATGGAAAGGAGCAAAAGGACGTGAAGCGTGTAGGATTTATCCTCAAAGTTAGAGAGGACAAGATCGAAGAGTACGAGAAGCACCACCAGGCCGTCTGGCCGGAGATGCTTGACGCTCTGCGCCGAACAGGCTGGCACAACTACTCGCTGTTCATGCACGATGACGGTCTGCTCTTCGGCTACTTTGAAACCCCAGAGAGTTTCCAGTCAGCTTTGCATGGCATGGCGCAGGAAGAGATCAACGCCAAGTGGCAAGAATTCATGGCCCCCTACTTCGAGGGGTTGGGCGGCGCCCACGCCGACCAAAGCATGGTGGAGTTGGAAGAGGTCTTCCACCTGGATTGAGTCCGGCTGGGCGTTTGGGTAGTCTCCCCTAACCGTGTTGACGCCAGTTTCGACCGTTTTTCAACCGCGGAGACCGCCGAGCACGCTGAGAAAACCAAAGAATCTCTGCGTGCTCCGCGGGCTCTGCGGTGAAGAGAGGACATCAACACGAAAGAGGTAGACCACCGGCGTTTGCAGATAAGGGAAAGGAGAACTCGAGATGAACTCGAAAGAACGTGTACTGACCGCCTTGCGGCGCACGGGAATCCCCGACCGGGTGCCTATCCAGTTCGACTTGTGCCGCTCGCTGCTGGACGGCTTCGGAGAGAAGTACGGTATACCTGTGCATTACACCTCCGCCTACTACGAAGACGTCACCTATCGCCTTTCGGGCAACGAGTTGCGCGTGGCCATGGGCAGTGACTGCGTGGTCGTCGGTGCCAGCCTTCCTCGGGGCTATGAACATCCCGTGGATGAGGATGACTACGTCATCAACGAATTCAACATGAAGATGCGCCAGGGGCCTGTCTACATGGAGGTCGTCAGCCCTGCGCCCATGTCTCACTTTGAGACTCCAGAAGACGTGGAGGCGTTTGAGTTCCCTGACCCCCTGGCAGACGGTCGCTTCGACGATGCCGCGATGTACATCGAGAAGTACAGAGACGAGTACTTCATTGTGGGTGACATGGAACTCACCATGTTCGACTTGATGCACCTGTCGGCAGGCATGGAGAAGCTGTTGATGGATATGGCCCTGGGCAAACCTTACGTGGAAGCGCTGATCGAGAAGACCAAGAACTTCTCCCTGGCCATTGGCAAGAAGCTGGTCTCGATGGGCGTGGACGGCATCTGGGCCGGCGACGACTTTGGGGGACAGCAGGGGATGCTCATCTCCCCCAAGATGTGGCGCAACTACTTCAAAGAGCCCTATCGGGAGATCTATGGCGAACTCAAGGCCATCAACCCCGACGTGATCATCATGCAGCACTGCGATGGCGCCGTTGCCCCCATCCTGGGAGAGTGGATTGCGGTCGGCCTGGAGGTCTTCAACCCGGTGCAGCCCAACGTTCCGGGGCACGAGCCAGAGGACCTCAAGAGCCAATTCGGCGATAGACTCTCCTTCTGGGGCGCTATTGATCAGCAGAAACTACTCCCCTTCGGCACCGCGCAGGAGATTGAGGCCGACGTGAAGGCCAAGATCGAAGTTCTGGGTCGCGGGGGTGGCTATATGATTTCTCCCGCACACATCATTCAATCAGACACGTCCATGGAAAACGTCGAAGCGTTCATCGCTGCCGCGATGAGACACGGAACATACAGCTAGCAGACCTGGAGGACATGCATGATGAAAACCCCCACATCCAAGCAGATCGAAGAGGCCTATGCCCTGGCGCGTGAGCGGTACGCCGCGCTGGGTGTGGACACAGACAAAGCACTGCAGACCCTGGCGCAAGTCCCCATCAGCCTGCACTGCTGGCAGGGCGACGACGTCGGCGGCTTTGAGACGCCAGGTGGCGAACTCGGGAGTGGAATGGCCATCACCGGGAACTATCCTGGCAAAGCCCGCACCGCCGACGAACTCCGGGCCGACCTGGACAAGGCCTACAGCCTGATCCCAGGCACACACCGCTTGAGCCTGCACTCCATCTACGCCGAGACGGGCGGACGGCGCGTGGCGCGCAACGAACTGCAGCCGGAGCACTTCAGCGCCTGGGTGGACTGGGCCAAGGCCAACAACCACGGTGTGGACTTCAACACCTCCTGCTTCTCGCACCCGCTGGCAGCAAGTGGCTTCACGCTCGCCAGCTACGACAAGAGCATCCGCCAGTTCTGGATCGAGCATTCCATCGCCTGCCGCCACATCGGCGCGCACTTTGGGCGGGAGCTGGGCAGCCCTAGTATGACCAATCACTGGGTCCCCGATGGCTTCAAGGACATCCCCGTGGATCGCAAGACGCCGCGCCTCCTGCTGAAGGACTCGCTGGACACCATCTTTGCCGAAAAGCTCGACCTCAGGTACAATCGTGATGCCGTGGAAAGCAAACTCTTTGGGCTGGGCTCGGAGTGTTATGTCGTCGGCTCGCACGAGTTCTACCTGGGCTACGCCGTGGCCAACGGTGTGCTGCTGACCCTGGACAGCGGTCACTTCCATCCCACCGAGGTGATCTCCGACAAGCTCTCCTCCGTGCTGCTCTACGTGGACGAGGTGTTGCTACACGTCAGCCGGGGCGTGCGCTGGGACAGTGACCACGTGGTCACCCTCTCCGACGAACTGCAGGCCATCATGCAAGAGACCGTGCGCGGCGGGTTCCTGGAACGCGTGCACATCGGCCTGGACTTCTTCGACGCCAGCATTAACCGCATCGCGGCGTGGGTCATCGGCACACGCAATGCGCTGAGGGCGCTGCTCCTGGCCCTGCTGGAGCCCATTGACCAGATGCGCGAGTTGGAAATCGCCGGCGACTACACGGCGCGCCTGGCGCTGCTGGAAGAACTCAAGGGCATGCCCTTCGGCGCGGTGTGGGATGCCTACTGCCTGCAGCAAGATGTTCCCGTCGGCTTCAGCTTCATGGACGACATCCGCGCCTACGAGGCGGAAGAACTCTCGAAGCGAATCTAGGACTCTGGCGAAGAAAGTCCTTCACGCTGACGAACCGATCGGATCGAGGCCCTCGGGCCTCCTGGCCAATACACTAGCTACCAACTATAGGAGGATTGCGCAATGGCGAAAGAACTGTATGACCCGCACATGTTCAACTACATGTGGGAGAGCCTGGACGAAGATCGCTTCGTCGTCGGCACTTATTACATCGAAGACAGCAGGCCAGAATGGGATTTCGTGGACCATCTGGCGCAGG
>JACNHM010000069.1 GCA_014383605.1 Chloroflexota bacterium | reverse complement strand
GGGAATGGCCTCGTAGGCGCTCTGATCCAGCCCCTGGGCGGCTGGCTCGCCGACCGCCGGGGAAGAAAGTTCTTCATCGCCCTGAGAAGCATCCTCGGCCTCCTGCTGGTCTGCTTCTACCTGCTGGCCGCCATCCTCGGCGACTGGCGCTGGCTCGTGCCCGGCGTCATCCTCCTGGGTGCCAGCCTGATCTCCCGCCCCGCCGAGAGCTCGCTGGTCGCCGAATCGGTACACATCAGCCGCCGTGGCATGGCCTACAGCATCCAGATGGTCGCCTGGATCGTGCCGGGGATCTTCGCCCCAGCCCTGGGCGGCTTCATCGCCGAGCGCTGGAGTGTTGTCCCCGTCTTCCTGGTGCGCTTCGTGCTGGAGGGAGTGCGGCTGTTGCTCGTCCTCTGGTTTCTGCAGGAAACCCTGAGTGCAGGCGACGAGAAGATGATCTCCTGGCGCGAGTTGGGAGGCGTGCTGGTCAGAATGGTCCTGCCTCCCAAGGGACTGCGTGGCCTGTGGTGGGCGATGGCCATAGACGTTTTTGTGTGGGGGTTGGGGAGCACTCTGCTCTTCGGGATGCTGAGCCAGAGTTACGGTTTCACCACGTTCCAATTGGGGGTGATGTCCGGCCTGTTCTCCGGCGTCTGGGCGCTCACCCAATTGCCCATTGGCCGGCTGGTGGACCGGTATGGCTGCAAGCCGTTCCTGGTCCTCTCCGAAGCCATGGGGCTCCTGCTCGTTGCCGGATGGCTGTTCAGCAAAAGCTTCCTGGCCTTCGCTATCCTGCACGCTTACTTTGGTTTCCTCGCCGCCACCTGGGTGCCGGCGCAGCAGGCTCTCCTGGCCAACAGCGTTCCCGCGCAGCAACGGGGTGAGGCCATCGGGCGTCTCTCGGCCTTCCGCGGCTTGTTTGCCTTCCCCGCGCCTTACATTGGCGGCCTGCTTTACGACCGCTTCGGCTTCCAGGCCCCCATCCTGGCCAACCTGGTGGGCATTCCCATCGCCCTGGCGGCCCTCGTCGCCGCAGTGCAAGATCCGCCGACCGCGGAGCCCAGTCAGCCAGTCTGACTCTTCGGACTCTCCGCCGCAGGAGCGCCCGAAGATCGAATCAGAAAGGGCAAGACCTGTGGCCTTGCCCTTTCAGCATGGCGAGCGCTGGCTCGCACCGTGCCACACCGCATCCCCCTCACTCGTCGGCGATCGCACCGCGCTTGATCATGGTCACGGTATTGACCCCGTCAGAGTCGCGGGCCCAATGCACCTCGTCCATCATCTGACGCATGAAGTAGATGCCCAACCCTCCATTGTTGCGCTTCTCCAGCGGCGCATCCAACCGGGGAGGCCGCACCTTCGCCAGATCGAAGGGAACCCCACGATCACTGATGGTGATCATCAGATCCGATGCCGCCACCTCACAGGCGACGGTCACCTCCTCATCCTCCGCGTAACGACAACTGTGCTCCACAGCATTCTGACAGGCTTCGTCCGTGGCCAGCTGCACGGCAAAGGCAGTATCTTCGTCCAGCCCCAGCGTGGCGCATACCTCTTCGATAAAATCCGCCACTTCGCCCAGGCTGGATTGACGCGCGTCAATGGTCAATTCCCATCGTCGCCGTTCTTGGGACATGGCAACTCTTCAGTAGGGGCAAACCCGGCCGATTGTAGGTGCTCGCCGTCGGCAGAGCCCAATGTATCAATCTAGCGGTCTGCCAGCACTAGAAACTGCCCACGGCGAGCGTAGCATCGTCGAAGGTCCTGAAGAGCGGCATCAGCCCCGCCAGGTCAAGCACATCGGCGATGCGCGGGGTCAAGGCGGCCAACCGCACGTCACCACGATTCCAACGCTTGCACAGCTTGAGATACTTGATGAGCACACGCAAGAAAGCGCTGCTGGTGAAGTCCACCCCGCTCATATCGAGCACGATGCGGAAGCGCCCGGCATCGGTGATTCTCTTCAGAACCTCTTCCACCTTGGGCGCCGTACTGCTGTCAATGCGGCCGCTCAGCGTGACCAGATCACATCGTTTGAGTCCCGAGGAACTGATTTCCATGATTCCCTCCTTACCCTTGACGTTCGATACCCTCTCGAGAACAGTTCAACCATCTCAAGAGCACTCCGGTGTTTCGATGCGCCAATGATACCACAGTATGCCCCAAAGTACAAGATTGAGAGAGGCCGATGCGCGCCATTTCCGCCTGGCGCGCACATGGTGTATAATCAGCGCCGTTCGCGCACCACAGCAAGTGGCGGACGCGACATCACACCATAAACGGAGTTTGGAATGAAAATTGCGATCACCGGCAAAGGAGGCGTGGGGAAGACGACGCTGTCCAGCCTTCTGGCCCACCTCTTTGCACAGCAGGGACAACAGGTGCTGGCCATTGACGCCGACCCGGCGGGCAACCTGGCCGCCGCGCTGGGCTTCCCTCCGGAACTGGAAGCCAGCATCGCCCCCATTGCCGAGATGGAGGAATTGATCTACGAGCGCACGGGCGCCAAGCCGGGACAGAGCGGTGGCTGGTTCCGCCTCAACCCGCGCGTGGACGACATCCCTGAACGTTTCAGCGCCGAGCACCGCGGCGTGCGGCTGCTGCAACTGGGCACGGTCAAGGGCGGCGGCAGTGGCTGCATGTGCCCGGAGAGCGCACTGCTGCGGGCGCTGGTCACCCACCTCCTGGTGGGCCGCCGCGAAGTGGTCATCCTGGACATGGAAGCGGGAGTGGAGCACCTGGGCCGCGGCACAGCCGGCGCGGTGGACGCGTTCCTCATTGTCGTGGAGCCGGGCAGGCGCAGCCTGGGCACCGCCCGCATGATCCGTGATCTGGCACGAGAGATCCACGTGCCTCGTCTCTATCTCGTGGGCAACAGGGTACGCAACGCCAGCGACCGCCAGTTCATCGAGGCCCACAGCCCTGACCTGCCGGTGCTCGGCTTCCTCTCGCAATCAGCGGAGGCCATCGAAGCCGACCTGCGCGGGCAGGCCGCCTTCGATCTCGCCCCCGCGTTGCTGGAGGAAGCAAAGACCATTCTGGCCAAGCTGGAGCAAACACCGTAAGCATGACGTGCGCGGCTGGCCGCCTGTGACCTTCCTGTAGCCAGTCGCAACAGGCCAGGGGGAATTTGACACACCGCTAGACTCATGGTATGATGCGGCCCGTAGGACACGGCAGTTCGTCCGAGGTGATCGCTTGTGCAGACTTACCGCCGGAGCATGGATGTCGGGGCCCGGCGGTTTCTTTTTGCGCCGTGCTTGCCTCGGCGACAGCGAGCGTAGTGTCCAAAGCATCACCGTTTTCCACAAGGAGGGAAGGAACTGATGGAAGAGAGCAT
>JACNHM010000070.1 GCA_014383605.1 Chloroflexota bacterium | reverse complement strand
TGGGGGTGATGTAGAGGCGATCACCGCCGAGTTGGTAGCCCAGGCAGCAACCCAAGGAGACGACCTGGCCTGGGAGGCACTGGAAATCGCGGCCTGGGCGCTGGGGGTGGGCATCGGCAACGCGGCTAACCTGGTGAACCCCAGGTGCTTCGTGCTGGGCGGCGGCGTGACCAAAGCAGGCCAGCGCTTTTGGGAGGTAGTGCGCCGCACCGCCCGCGCGACGGCCCTGCCAGAGGTTCACTTTGACATTGTGCCCGCCGCGCTGGGCGACGACGCTCCCCTGTGGGGAGCCATCGCCCTGGCGGAAGACCGGATATACAGGTGCAACGCACCTCCGAGGTGCGTTGCACCTGCCGAGAGGTACGACGTGACGAAGATTAAGCAAGTGGTCAAGCGAACGGGGGCGGTTGTCCCTTTTAAGAAAGACCGCATCACCAACGCTATCTACCGGGCAGCGGTGGCCGTGGGGGGGCGCGACCGGTCCGTCGCCGAGGGACTGGCCGACCAGGTGGTGGCCGTGCTGGAGGAGACCACACCGCCAGACCATATCCCCACCGTCGAGGAGATACAAGACGTCGTCGAGAAGGTGCTGATTGAGAACGGCCACGCCAGGACGGCCAAGGCTTACATCCTCTACCGCGACGAACGGGCCCGCCAGCGGCGGGAGCGGGCCGAGCGCTCTGCCCACCCCTCCGAGAACATCCCCTGGCGCAAGATGTGGGAGGTGCTGAGCTGGGCCGTTGATCACGACCTCCACAACGTCGAATGCCTGAACGCGCGCATCGCGCTGGGTGAGTTCCCCGAAATCGTGCGGGAAACCGACCGGGCCTACAACGAGGACATCACCACCGCGTCGGAGATGATCGGAGAGCGCCAGGATAGTGTGAAAATCGTCATCATCGCCGGGCCATCCTCCTCTGGCAAGACCACCACCACCATCAAGCTCAGCCACCTGCTGGCCAAGATGGGTCTCAGCCTAATCCCGCTCACGGTGGACAACTACTTCTTCGATCTGGAGCTTCACCCCAAGGATGAGCACGGCGATTACGACTTTGAGACACCCCAGGCCCTCGACCTGGAGCTCATCAACGAGCACCTGGTGCGCCTAGTCGCCGGGGAAGAAGTGCGGATTCCCTTCTATGATTTCAAGACCGGTAAGCGGCACGACGCCCAGACTCCGATGCGGGTCGGGCCCGACGACATCATCCTCATTGACAGCCTGCATGGCTTGTTCGCCGACATGACGCGGAGCGTGGACGACGAACTAAAGTTCAAACTGTACATCGAACCGCTGCTTCAGATGAAGGGGCCTGATGGAAAGTTCGTTCGCTGGGCAGACCTGCGGCTGATGCGCCGCATGGTCCGCGATGCCACTCACCGCGCCTACAAACCACGGCAAACGCTGGAGCACTGGCACTATGTTCGCAGCAGCGAGCTGCGCAACATCATACCCTACGTCAACACGACCGACTACATCGTCAACAGCGGCCTGCCGTACGAGCTCCCTGTCATGCGGGCCAGGCTTTTCGCCCACCTCGAGGAGTGGGTGGAACAGTACAGGGACGATCCGCTGCGCAAGGACGCCTTCACGCGCGCCGAGCGCGTGTATCATCTCCTGAAGTCTGTCACTCCGGTCGAGGACGATTCGGCCATACCGCCCGACTCGCTGCTGCGGGAGTTCATCGGCGGCAGTTGCTACGAGTATTGATGACATTCCTCGAAAATACCTGCATCGAAATCATCAACCCTCACGTCCAACGCGGCCAAATCCGCCACGCTCTGTTCGACTTCGACGGCACGGTGTCGCTCATCCGCGAGGGGTGGCAGGGGGTGATGATCCCCATGATGGTCGAGGCGCTGCGGGAGACCCCGGCGCACGAATCCGACGAAGAACTGGATGCCGTGGTCAACGAGTTCGTGGCCCAGTTGACGGGCAAGCAGACCATCTATCAGATGATCCAGCTCTGCCAGGAGGTGCGGCAGCGTGGGGGGGAGGCCCTGGCCCCGTTGGAGTACAAATGGATGTACCTGGATCGGCTGTGGAAGCGCATCAAGGGGCGCGTGGCTGGGCTGAAGAACGGCGAAATCGAGCCGGAGGAGATGATGGTGCCTGGGGCGGTGCTGATGCTGGAGGCTCTGCGCGCCCGTGGCGTATCCTGCTATCTGGCCTCAGGCACCGACGAAGTATACGTGCTGGATGAGGCGGCGGCCCTGGGGCTACCGCCGTACTTTGCCGGCATCTACGGCGCGCTGGACGATTACCAGAGTTATTCCAAGAAGATGGTCATTGAGCGTATCCTCGACGAGAACCGTTTGAGTGGCCCCGAATTCGTGACCTTTGGCGATGGCTACGTGGAGATCGAGGATACCAAGGCCGTGGGCGGCATCGCCGTGGGGGTCGCTTCCGATGAGGTCAACCGCCGGGGGATCAACGAATGGAAGCGGAGGCGGCTGATAGAGGCCGGGGCTGATCTCATCATCCCCGATTTCCGCCAGCACGAGCGGTTGGTGGCCTATCTGTTTGCGGAGGATTGACCGATGCCTTACTCTCTCTTCGACCGGAGTAAACTGAAGCTCAGACCTCTGTCGGAGCGAGTACACGACATGGCTTTGGCTGAGGTCTTGAATCTGGACGATGATATTCCATCTTTTGACGATCCTGGTCTGAGAAAGGTGGCTGAGCGTGTTGCACAGGCGCATCGGGCCGGGGCCCAGGTGATCCTGATGATGGGTGCGCACGTCATCAAGTGCGGCCTGTCGCGCTTCGTCATTGACCTGATGGAGCGAGGAATCATCACCCACGTTGGCATGAACGGCGCCGGCCCCATCCACGACTTCGAGCTGGCCCTCGTCGGAGCGACGACGGAGAGCGTGGCCCGCTACATCCAGGAGGGGCAGTTCGGGCTGTGGGAGGAGACCAGCCGCATCAATGACGCCATCAAGCAGGGAGCACGCGACGGCCTGGGTCTGGGCGAGGCGGTCGGGCGGATGATCGAGGAGGAGCGCTTCCCCCACCGCGATGTGAGCATCCTGGCGGCGGGCTATAAGCTTCGGGTGCCGGTGACAGTGCACGTGGGCATCGGCTACGACATCATCCACGAACATCCCAATTGCGATGGGGCGGCCCTGGGCGAGACCTCTTACCGCGATTTCCTGGCCCTGGCCCACACCGTCTCCCAACTCCAGGGCGGAGTGCTCCTGAACTTCGGCACGGCGGTGATGGGGCCGGAAGTCTTCCTCAAGGCGCTGGCCATGGCCCGCAACGTGGCCCACCAGGAAGGGTGGCGCATCAACCGCTTCACCACCGCCGTCTTCGACCTCG
>JACNHM010000071.1 GCA_014383605.1 Chloroflexota bacterium | reverse complement strand
TCCCCTGGGAGCGAAAGGTGGTCGGCGTGGCGAACTCCAGGTTCAGCCAGGGCGAAGGCTCTTCGGCGCCCAGCAGATGGCTCTGGGCCAGGTGCTCGTAGCTCGTCCGCCCGGCCCAGGGATGCTCAGCTTCGTCCACTGTGGCTCCCACCACCTGGAACACTTGATCGGCCAGGGTCAACTGGTCGGGCAGCTTGGGCAACACCTGCTCCAGCACTGTCTGGGAGAGACGCGGCGTCAGCGTCGTCACTCGCCACCACAGCGGGCGTTGGGGGTCAAGAGTAACCTCTCCCTTCACCCTACGGCCCAGCCCTTGCAGGTCGGACACCGTGAACGGCTTCACCCCTTCAATGTCGTGTAGCTCCTGAGCCAGCGCGGAGTCCGCCTGCCGTACCCAGCTCAGGAACAAGCCGTGGGTGGCTCGCCCCTGGTCGGCGGGGATGGTGGCCGACTGCTGCGGTTGTAGTGTGAAGACGGCGGAGAGTAGCATCAGATCGTTTGCCTCCTCCTATTCGGCCGGCTTGAAGCGCACGTACAAAGGCGTGGAAGCTATCTCTGCCTTTCGTCCGTACATGTACTGCATCGGCCAACGATCCCGGCAAGCCAGTACCATCCCCACTGACATCGGCTTCGTGCCGCCGGTGAAGTCGGCGATGACCTGCTCTGGAGCCAGACCGTGCTCGGCCGCCTCTTCGGCGTAGATACGGCGCACCAGACGATACGCCTCTTGCACGTCGAACGGGCTGTTGAGCACGCGTATGATCATCTTGTCGCAGCGACTTCCGTAGCGCTCCCGTACTTCTCGAGCTACGGGCACCGAGCCCTGGACGCCACCGGTGGCGATCAACCAGCAGATCCGCAGCGGCTCACCTCCCGCTTCCTCACGATCCAGGTGATACTCGATGGCCGGGTGGTGAGAGAGCTCTTCTGGCTTGGCATCCCTGCGCCCTATCCCCACCACCACGATCAAACCAGGATAGCGAGGTGGTCGTTCCTCCTCCGGCACCAATTCTAGTAGTTCTTCAACAGGAGACGGCTGGTCCTCTACTGGTTCTGGCGCTAATTCCAGCAGCTTTTCAACGATAAGCTCAATGTCTTTTCCCTGACGCTCCATCCCCACCTGGATGGCTTTTGCCAACCGTGCCCAACCATCCCCTTCAAACAGATCTACCCACTGGAAATCACGCAGGCTTTCTGGCGCCTCGCAATCGTCCAGCCGTGCTGGAATCAAGTAGATATCGTCCTCCAACTTTCCCTGCCAGATATCCAGCGCATCCTTGATTTCCCTCTGAATCCAACCCCTTTTGGTGACCGAGTTGGCCGACAGACACGCCAGGAAGAAATCAGAGTCACGGATAGCTCTCTGGATGCTGGATTCCCATATTTCTCCCGGCAGGATGTCTTTTTTGTCCATCCAGGGTTTGAGCCCGGCCGCGGACAGTTTCTGGTAGAGATCCTTTACCTGTTCTTGATCTTCCTGCGCATAACTGAGGAAAATCTGAACCGTTGTGTTCATTGTGAGATCCTCCCATTCGATACCTCAAGGGTGAGGTGGGGGGATGGCGGCATACTTCCACAACAGCCGCCGCCTCTCCCCCCACGCCGGTACCGGCGCTTTCCCTTCCACCATCACGTCCTTGGTCCCCTGCGTTGCAGAGGACGAGGATGGTCATTTGATCTCCTCCAGCTTGACCTTGATCCAGCCCAGCGGCACGGCCGGATGCTCGCCCACACGCGCCAGATGGCGGCTGCGGGGGAAGGGATCGCCCGGCTGGCGTCCACGCTCCACTGTCATGCGATAGTCTTTCAGCAGGCGCTCGAACTCTCGTGCATCTTCTTGCAGCAGCTTGCCGAAGGTCTTGCTCAGCCAGCCAGTGCCCCAGCCCACCTGAAGCAGGAACTCGTTTTCGCCCAACCCTTCCCAGGTTTGCACCAGACGGCTGTAGAAGCCCAGAACTACGCGCCCGTCTGCCCGCTGCTGGAAGAACTCGATCTCACTGGCGATCCGCTGCCCCGCTATCGTGCGCCCCCATTGCGGGAGGTTCAGCAGCCAACCCTTCCGTTTGCCGAACTTCAACTCTCGCTCCGCCTGATCGCCAAACAAGTAACCCTCGATCTTGATCGGCGCCTGCAAAGCTGTGCCCTGGCGCAACGTCTCCACGTCTATGTCCAGTCCGCTCTGGCGGCCATACTCCGTCCGCTGCCCCGCTGTGGGATAGATATTCGCCCGCTCCAGCTTGAGATGGTCCGGACTCACCGGCCCGCTGTCGCTCACCTGCAAGGCTCGCAGCAGGTCGTAGTTGGGGTTGCGCCCGAAAAGCTCCCGCTCCACGGGCTGCGCGGCCCAGCTTCGGCTACGCCCCAAGCGGTCAAAGCGCGGCTTGCGCACCATCGCTCCGCCCACGGCCAGCACCGTGCGCAGCGCTCCCTTCAGGCTGGACCCGGGCAGATACGGCTGTCCGTACACGTCCTTGATCTGCTCGCTGATCTGGTTCATGGCTGGCGCGCCCCGCAGCCGATAGCGGAACAACGGTGAGTCGGCGGCGAAGTCCTCTTTGGTCAGATAACCGGCTTTCACCAGGTCGTTCAGCGTCATCCCGGCAATGGCCTGGGCGATGGCCGCGTCGCTACGGCCCTCCTCACCCGCCCGGTCGAACACCGTCTCCAGCAGCGCGTTCTGATCCGCCACGTACACGTAGCCGTCGCGCTGAATCCAGTCCACGCCCGCCAGCAGGCTGGCGCCCGTGCCGATGTGCAGGGGCGACAACAACTCGATGTGCGCCATCCATTTCACATCCTTCATGTCGCCACCTCCTCATCTTTCTTTTCTGGAATGGGGATGCCCACCGGCACCGGGAAGGCGATGCCGTAGCGCCACACTTTGTGACCTGTGTTCCCCTCCGTCGGGTCCATGATCGCCGGCGTCGCGTCAGCCAAGTCGCCATAGTTCTCTCGCGCCCCGTCCGCGGGATGGTGTAGCACTGAGCCCTCGCCCAGCACCCGCACCAGTGGCCGACGTAAAGACATCCCCTCCGGCGAAGCCACCCAGCCGCGACGGAGGAGCAGCGTGTACGAGCTGTCCTCGCCCAGCACACCATTCTTTCCCAACTCATCGGAGCGGGGATGATAGGGAGCCAGAGTCAGCCACCGCTCATTCCGTCCTTGGATGCCGAAACCTGCAAAGTCAGCAGGGCCGCGTCCTGAGTCTATCGAAGGGCCGTCTAAGTCGAACTGGCCGTAGCCCGCGCTGCGCTCGCCACCGATGCCGCTGTCTCCCAAAACAGTGAACAGCTTCGTCAGCCAGCCAGCCCCCCCTCTTTCCCCCCCAA
>JACNHM010000084.1 GCA_014383605.1 Chloroflexota bacterium | reverse complement strand
TTTCCGGCAAAGACCTACAGGGCTGCGACAGCAATTCTACTACTATGCCTCACACTTTCTGTTTGCGGTGGTGAGCCCATTGCTCACAGTGCAGCGTACTAACCGGCCAGGTTCACCCGATGGCGCGAAGCGGAGCGCCGGTCGGGTGCAACCCAGTGTCAGGCACAATCACCAGACAAGAAGGTTAGCAATCCACTTCATCCTATCAACCCGGCCTCCTGAAAACTGAAATACCCTTTGCGGGCGACGATGACGTGATCCAGTACGCGCAGGCCGAGTATTTTCCCGGCCTCGGTCAACTGCTCGTGCGTGCGCAGGTCGGCGTCGCTCGGCTGGACGTCGCCGGAGGGGTGGTTGTGGGCGAAGATGACCGCAGCGGCCCGGTCGGCGATGACGTCGGCGTAGACCTCGCGCGGATGGATGGGGCTATGGTCGAGCAGGCCGATGGTGACGATACGTTTCTCAATGACCTCGTTGGCCCCGTTGAGCGAGATGCAGACGAAATACTCCTGCTGCTTGCTGGCGATGTCGGTCAGGAGGGGCAACACGTCCGCCGCGACCGTGATGCGCACTGTTTCCCGGATCAGGTGGCGGCGGGCCAGCTCGAAGGCCGAGAGGATTTGCGCGGCCTTGGCCAGCCCCACGCCCGGCACGCTGAGCAAGTGAGCCAGGGTCAGGCCGGCCCGGTGCTCGCGGATGAGAGCCGCCACCTGCCGGGCGATGGTGCGCACGTCCACACCGGCCGTGCCCGCGCCCAGGATCGCCGCCACCAGTTCCTCGTCAGTGAGCGCGGCCGCGCCCCGCTCCCGCAGTTTCTCCCGCGGGCGTTCGTGCTCCGGCATGTCCTTGATGGCTTTGGGCGTCATGCGGTTTCCTCCACCTCCCCCCAGATTTCGGCCAGCTTATCCTGGATCTTCTGCGCGAAGATCTCGACCAGTTTGCGGTTGGCGTCTACCAGGGCGCGCTCGGCTTCGAGGTTAGCGACAATCTGGCGCTGTAAGTCCAGAGGTGGGAGAAGAATTCTGTGCTCTGCCACATAGTCGACAGGCACACGCTGTTGTCCCGCCGAACCCGTCATACACTCAACACCTCGTCTCACAAATTCCTCACGTGAAACAAAGCAGTATATGATCTCAGGCAAAATCTTGTCTGGCGACGGTCGTATGACGATGAACTCGGTAGACCCAAAACCAATCCCGTTGACCAGCCCGCGCGCAATCACGCACTTCCCGTTTTGAAAGCACGGCGTGATCTTGGCAAGCAAAACATCACCTTCGCGAAAATACGTGTATCCCTTGAGTACATCCCGGAGCATCCTCGTCTCAAAGGTGACAATGTTGGGAACATGCTCCGTGACCGCTGCCATCGGAACAAACGTGACTTCAGTAGACGGGTCAAGGTGGCGGACTTCTGACTTCGACGGTTTTAGCTCACACACTTCACCCAATTTGACTGTTTGCCACGATGCATCCAGTCTGATCGTCGGCTTGTAGTTGGCGATGACCTGCCGCGCGCCTTCGATGATCTTGCGGTAGCCGTCCAGTTCCGCCACGATCTGGCGCTGCACATCCAGGGGCGGGAGGGGGATTTCGATCTCAATCAATTGAGACTTTGTAACGCCCTGTATGGTTGAACCCCTGCTTTGTTCTTTGAACCGGAGGACTCGCTCTGAGAGGATGTAGCCCAGGTATTCTGGATCAACAACAGCCCTGTTTACGATAAGTCCCTGGGAATCCTGACTGATGCACAGGTCTATACTATTGACAAGCAGCTTCCCCAACCCAACTCGAGTTACCACAATCACATTGCCTGCCGGAATGAGGTTTGTTGCAGATACTTCAATAGCTGCCCGAGTTATGAACTTCCTCGGCTTGACCTCTCGCAAACTAACGATATCCGCGCTCGTAATCCATGGTATGTTGCCCTGCCAGTACTCTGCTATCTGCGTGGAAGGTGTTCCGCCACTTAATACGCTCGTGCAGACTTCGGCTAACTTCACCATCGGCCATTTCGTGTTAGCGCGCAGCCCGTTGTCCCTGTACCGATCCCCCGACAGACTGACATCAGCCGACTCCAGGATGCGCTGGCGGCGGACGGCGTGGGTCAGGCCGCTCTCCAACTTCTGGCCGGCCTTCCACGCCGCGATGGCCTGCTCGGCCTCCGGCAGGTCGTTCCGCTCGATTGGCCGGCGTTGCGCGCCCAGGTCGAAGCCGTCGGCCGCCACCTTCACGAACAGGATCTCGTCGGTGCGCTTGGCCAGCCCCTTGTCCAGCAGCAGGATGCTGGTCTTGACGCCGGAATAGGGGTTGAAGACGCCGCCCGGCAGGCTGACGACACACCACAAATAGTCCTCCAGCAGCATCTTGCGCAGCGCCTTGTAGGCGTTCTGGCTCTGGAAGATGATGCCTTCCGGGACGATCACGCCGGCCCGGCCGTTGACGTGCAGGTGCTCGGCGATGTAGTCCACGAACAGCACCTCGCTGCGCCTGGCCTTGATGCTGAAGCGGTTGTGCGGCCGGATGCCGCCCTTGGGCGACATGAAGGGCGGGTTGGCCATGATCACGTCGTAGCGCTCGTCCCAGCGGTCTTCGCTGGTGAGGGTGTCGTACTCGTAGATGCGTGGGTTGGCGAAACCGTGCAGGTACAGGTTGGCGCGCGACAGGCGCACCATGTCGGGCGAGATGTCGTAGCCGCAGAAGTTGTCCATCAGCCGCGCCCGCTCGTCGCCGCTGAGCTTGTCGCCGGGCCGCTCGTCGCTGTTACTGGCCAGGATGTGCTTGTAGGCGGAGATCAGGAAGCCCGCGGTGCCGCAGGCCGGGTCGAGGATGGTCTCGTGCTTCTGTGGGTCCACGATGCGCACGATAAAGTCAATGATGTGCCGCGGGGTGCGGAACTGGCCGGCCTCGCCCTGGCTGCCGAGCACCGACAGCAGGTACTCAAAGGCGTCGCCCAGCCGCTCGCTGTGTTCGTAGGTGAAGCTGTTGATCTCCTTCAGGAACAGGTTCAGCGTTTCCGGGTCGCGGTAGGGCAGGAACGCGCCCTTGAAGATGTCCCGGAAGAGCTGGGGGATGTTCGGGTTGCGATCCATCACTGAGATGCCATCGGCGTAAAGCGTCAGGCGCTCATGCCCGCCCAGGCTCATGTCCAGCAGACGGCTCCAGGTGTACTTCTTGAACTCGCCGGAGAAGAACGTCGCCACCCCGCCCAGCTCCTCCGACTGGCGGTCCATGTCGTCCATGAACTTGTAGATCAGGGCGATGGTGATTTGCTCCACCTGCGACTTCGGGTCGGGCACCTTGCCGACCAGGATATCGCGGGCGGAGTCAATGCG
>JACNHM010000072.1 GCA_014383605.1 Chloroflexota bacterium | reverse complement strand
CCAATCCCCACGACCTGTTCTTCGCCCAGGGCTACGTCCACGCCCAGGACCGCTTCTGGCAGATGGAGTTCTGGCGGCGGATCGGCTCCGGACGCCTGGCGGAGATCCTGGGGGAGTCCGCCCTGGAGAACGACCGCTTCATCCGCACCGTCGGCTGGCGCCGCACTGCCGCCCAGGAGTTGGAACAACTGGACGATCAGATGCGGGCGGTGTTGGAGGCCTACGCCGAAGGGGTCAACGCCTACATCTCCACCCACCGGGGCCGCCTGGGGCTGGAGTTCACTATGCTGGGCCTCACCGGCGTCAAGTTCGACCCGGAGCCCTGGACTCCTCTCAACACCCTCACCTGGGCCAAGGTGATGGCCTGGGACCTGGGAGGCAACAGGGGTGACGAGCTCCTCCGCGCCCACGTTGCTGCCCGGCTGGGCGCCTCTGCCATCGGCGCGGTGGCGCCCCCTTACCCCGACGACCACCCGGTCATCGTCCCCCACCCGCTGACTGGAGCGACGCTGAAGGCCGTGCCTGAGTCCGCCTTTGATTTCTACGTCTTGGGGAAAAAAGAGGAAGGCATCGGCAGCAACAGTTGGGTCATTGCCGGGAACCGCACCGAAACGGGGATGCCTCTCCTGGCCAATGATCCCCACCTGGGCATCCAGATGCCCTCCATCTGGTACGAGATTGGCCTCCACTGCGAGCCCGTCGGGCCGGAATGCCCCTACAACGTGGTCGGCGCCTCCTTCGCCAGCACACCCGGCGTCATCATCGGCCACAACGACCACATAGCCTGGGGAGTCACCAACCTGGGGCCAGACGTGCAGGACCTGTTCATCGAGCGGGTCAACCCAGAGAACCCTAATCAGTACGAGTACCAGGGCCAGTGGCTCGACATGGAGATTGTCCGCGAGGAGATCCGCGTCGCCGGGGAGGAAGAGCCGGTGGTGGTGAACGTTCGCCTCACTCATCATGGCCCCATCATCAACGACGTGGTCGGCGGCCCGGAGGAGGACTGGACCTTCGGCTGGCAACCACTGGCCCTTTCCTGGACTGCGCTCCAGCCCGGCACGCTGATGCGCAGCGTCCTTCTTTTGGACAAGGCCGCCAACTGGGACGAGTTCCGGGAGGCGCTGAGTTACTGGGACGCGCCCAGCCAGAACTTCGTCTACGCCGACGTGGAGGGGAACATAGGCTACCAGGCCCCCGGGCGCATCCCCATACGCGCCTCCGGCGACGGCTCGATGCCGGTGCCCGGCTGGACCGGCGAGTACGAGTGGGTGGACTATGTTCCCTTCGACGAGCTGCCCCGCGCCTTCAACCCGCCGGAGGGGTACATCGTCACCGCCAACAACGCCGTGGTGGGGCCGGACTTCCCCTACTTCATCTCAATGGACTGGGCCCCCGGCTATCGGGCGCGGCGGATCGTGGAGCTGATCGAGGCCGACCCCTCCCTCTCCCTGGCCGACATACAGGCCATCCAGGGGGACAACAGTCCCGTCTACGCCCAGGACGTCTTGCCTTACCTACTGATTCTCTCCAGCGACGCGCCTCGCTTGGTGGAAGCGCTGGAACTGCTGCGGAACTGGGACGGGCGGGCGGTGCGGGATAGCGCGGGCGCCGCCCTGTTCGAGGCCTTCCGTCTGCACCTGATAGACCTGACCTTCGGCGATGAACTGGGAGAGCGACTCCTGCGTCGAGCCCGAAGCACGGCGGGGGTTGCGCTGATAGGTCTCCTGGCCGACGAGGCATCCCCCTGGTTCGACGACGTGGACACGCCTCCGGTGGAGACGCGGGACGAGATCCTGCTGCAAGCATTGGAGGAGGCGGTGGAGGAACTGAGCGAGACACTGGGGCGGAATATGAACCGCTGGCGTTGGGGCGACCTCCACACCGCCACCTTCGAGAACCAGAGCCTGGGGCAATCCGGCATCGGTCTCGTTGAGGCCCTGTTCAACCGGGGGCCAGTCCCGGTGGACGGCAGCATTGCTACGGTCAACAACACCGGCTACAGCCTGAGCCATCCCTACGGTGTGACAGTCGTTCCCTCCTACCGCCAGATCGTAGACCTGGCGGACTTTACCCGCTCGGTCTCAATGCACACCACCGGCCAATCCGGCCACCCCTACCATCCCCACTACGGCGACATGATTGACCCCTGGCGGAACATCGAGTATCATCCCATGCTATGGGGGCGGACCGATGTGGAGGCGGATGCGGAGGATGTGCTGGTGCTGGTAAAGACTACAACGGATTAGGAATAGAACGGATTAGGATTGGAGGGCGTCGTGACACCTGGTGAGTTCTGAGATGGTCCCTTCAACAGCCGACCGCCTTTTCAATCTCTCTTTGAACTCGTCAGTCTGTTGCTCGGCACGACGGGCTGATAGTTCGGCATAAAAAGCACTAACGGTGAGCGTGCGCCCTGTCTTGCTCGATGTGCATAGGTCGTGTGCTGGGCAACCGTCGCAGGCATTGCCGAATTTGATCTTGATCTCTCTGCGACATGGGTCGTCGGGGGCTTCAGGAACCTTACACTCTGACCAAGGTGCACGACCTGGATGACACACGTCAGGCCAGGTATGGAGTCTATTACTCACAAAAAAAGCCGCTAACTTTAGCGGCTTTAGAAGGCTTGCCGGGGATATAGGATCATTTGGCCGCAGCCCAACAATCACACGGCCTGAAGCCGAATTTCGTCCCCTGGCAGTTAGTATTATATCATATCTGTCAACATTTGTCAATACTTTTTTCCTCTGTTAACGTTCTGTCTTTATCCAAACCCTCTCCCCATCGGTCACTACTTCAATAGCACCCCGCTCGTCAGTGCGCAGGATGCGCTTTCCCCCTACCAATTCCTCTAACCTCTCCAACACCTGGGGCACGGGATGGCCAAATCTGTTGTCGGCACCCACGGAGATGACGGCCAACTCCGGATTCACCGCCTTCAAGAAAGCCGCGCTCGATGAGGTGTTGGCACCATGGTGAGGGACCTTGAGCACCGAGCTGGTTAGCTCCTGACCTGAGGCGACCAGCATTCCCTCTGCTGCCTCCTCGATGTCGCCAGGGAGCAAGAAAGAGACCTGCCCCATGGCCAGGCGAACGACGACGGAATTGTTGTTGGCATCGGCATCGGTGTACTCCATCAACTCAGGGCCAGGGTGAAGAACCAAAAGCTCTACTCCATCCCCTGTCTCGATACGCATCCCAGCGCGAGCAGGGTGGTTGGGGACTCCCTTCTCCTCAATCAGCTCCAGCCAACGCTCGTACATCGGGTGATTGTGCTCGTAGCCGCTGTCGAGCACCTGCCCCACGCGGTAGCGCTCCAAAACCGGGATCAACCCCGC
>JACNHM010000194.1 GCA_014383605.1 Chloroflexota bacterium | reverse complement strand
GGCGCAGCAACTTCAGGCGGTTACTCACCTGCCTTTGCCCCAAATATTGTTTTCCTTCTCAGAAACAGATACCGTCCCCGATGCACTGCTGTCCCCCGCTGTGCTCTCCGCAGACTTGCAGACACACGGGCCGACCCGGACGGCCTGATCCGGCCAGGAGGAGCCGTCAGCGACGGTGGCGGGCAGCCGCGCTCCGCTGGCGGGGTCCCACACGCCCAGGGCGACGCTGTACTCCCCCGGCTGCGGGGTGTCAAAGTAGCGCGCGTCGCGCACGACCTCGCCGGGCTGCCACAGCCAGAAGGGGAACATTCCCAGCAGTGGGTAGCCATCGGCCTGCACGACCAGCGCGCCGTCTGGGCCGAGCAGGTGCGCGAACACGGTTGTGTCCCTCTCCACATTTGCCTCGGCCCGCCAGCACGTGGTGAGGTGTACCTGCCCGGCCTCGTCGCAGGTGCAGACCGCGTCCAGCAACGCCACGCGCTCCCCGAAGCGAGCCAGTGGCTCGCCCGGCGGCCCAGTCTCGCCCGCCGCGCCGGCCTCGATCAGGTGGATACGATTTGGCTCGTAGCGCGTCAGGTAGACGGCACGAGTTTCACGAATGGTATCTGCCAGTTCCTCCCAGCCGGCTGGCCGGCCAAAGAGTTGGTAGGTGTAGCCCGGCGGCTCGTCCACCGCGACGATGCCAAAAGCGACCGCCTCGGCCGCGTCGTGGATGCCAGTGTGGACGTAAACAAGCCCCTCGGCGGTGACGCGCGCGGGTAGCGGGGTGATGCCCTCAAAGCCCAGCGGGTAGGTGCGGCTGGTGGGCGTGATCCGCATCGGCAGGTTGACCAGCAACAGGGGCTGCTCGCGCAGAGCGGCCTCCGCCGCGTCCCAGATGCTCTCACCGGCCATCGCGTAGAACCGCACCCCGTCGCGGACGAAAACGACTGCCGGGGTTATCAGCGCCACCAGCAGCGTCGCGGCTGCCACCACGCGCCAGGAGGGGCGCAATCGCGCGATCCAGGCGCTCGTGGCTGCCGTCCACACCAGGGCGAGACCCGCCGCCGTCATGTAGAGAAAGCGCGGGGCCAGCGCAAACCAGTCGGCCTCCATCGAGACCATCGGGGGCAGGGCAAAGAGCGCGAACCAGGCCATTCCCACACAAAACGCGCCTCGGTTCCATTGCAGCCCGCTCCACGCCAGTAGCGCCAGCGTTGGCAGGGCGACGAGCCATAGGCTGATCTCGGGATCGAGTCCCCACCGGGCGACCAGACGTTGCGCCAGCGGCGCCGTGGGGTAGATCAAACCCTGCACCAGGTAGCCTGCATTGCGCCGCAGGTCGGACAGGGTGAGGCCAAAGCCGGCGACGTCTGTCCCGCGCATGGTGCGCCAGACCGCAAAGGTCGCCAGGAATAGACCAATGAAGGCGAGGGGCCACCAGGAGCGGCGCTGCCATCTTTGCTGCATAAGGCCCACTCCCTCGACCAGCACTACCAGCGGCCCGACCAGCATACCACTTTCGTAGGTGAACGGGGCCAGGGCGGCGAGCAGGAGCGCCAGCCCGATCCAGCGCGTCCCGTGGCCTTTGCGGCCACGGTCGTAGGCCAGCAGCGCACCGGCCGCCATGGCGCTGACCAGCGGGTTGTACACTGCGCCGGGCCAGGCGACGGCCTGGCGCGAGAACGGGAAGGCAGCGAACAGCGCGGTAGCCAGGCAGGCAGCAACGTAGGGGCGCGGCTTGCCCTCGCCCGGCTGTATCCAGGCCGCGGCCAGCAGGCCGGCTAGGTGGGCAGCGACAAAGTGGGCAGCCAGGTTGAGCAAATGCAGGCCCGGTGGGTGCAGGCCGCCGGATAGCCCGCTCCACAAGCGCCAGAGGGTGTACCACAGAGGCCGGTAGTAGCCGTAGGGACTGGGGCTGGACCACAACTCGCGCCACGAGACGGTTTCCAGCCAGGGTATCTGGAGCAGGTCGTCGGAGAACAGCGGGAGCGTGAGCGCGTCTCCGTACAGCAGGCCGGTGAGCGCCAGTGCGACGAGGGCAGAGGCGACGGCGGGCCGGGTCAGTGAGCGCATGAAGGTTTTCATCTATTTTGCTAAAACGGGCCACAAAGACCTGGCCCTGCGGGTTGATCAGCAGCGCGCCGCCGACGAGTTCCGGGTACCGGGGATGTTCGCTCATTGGTGCGCCTGGATGAACTCGTAGGTCTTTTCGGCCACAGATTCCCATTCGCCGTCCACGGTGATACAGTGACCAGAGTTGTGCAGCCACACCAATTCTCTGTCGGTCGAGCCAGCCTCGCCGTAGATGATCTGTCCGCAACGGGGGTCAATGGTGGTATCGCCGGTGCTCTGGATGATGAGGAGCGGCTGTTTGACGGCTGGCAGGAGGCGGCGCACGACGCGCTGCAACTTTAGCAGTTCGTGGGCTGCACGTACCGGCTGCTCCTCGTAACTCCAGAGGCGACTGTCGGCCTCGGGATCGGTCAGGTCGCTCTCACCCGTCGGGCCGCGCTTGCTGATGAAATGCTTGAGCACTGGCGTCAGGTAGATCAGCCTGTTGGCCACGAGGATGGCGGGAGAGTAGGCCATCAGGCCGCTGACCTCGGGGGGTCGGGCGCCCAGGTAGAGCGTCAGTAGAGCGCCCATGGAGAGGCCGCCGACGAAAACAGTCGAGCAGCGGGACTGCAAGTCGCTCAACGCCCGTTCGACGTGAGCGGTCCACTCTGACCAGCGACGGCGGTTCACGTCGTCCACGTCGGTACCGTGACCGGGCAGGAGCGGCCCGGAGACGGTCAAGCCGCGCTGGTGAAAATAGTCCCCCACCAGGCGCATCTCTGGTGGAGAGCCGGTAAAGCCGTGGATGAGTAGTATTCCAACGGGGCCGCCCTCCAGGAAAAAGGCGGATGGGTCAAGGTGAACGTGGCGTGTCATCAATTCCTCCCAAAAGATACGGTTCACAGCGCAAGAGGGCCAGCGCGCTGAGGCCGTCTACTATCTCGCCGTTGCGGGCCATCTCCAGCGCCCGCTCAGGCGACACCAGGTGCACCTCGATGATCTCGCTTGGCTCGCACTGTGGTTCGCGGTCCAGTTGGACGTCGCGGGCCAGGTAGATGTGATAGACTGCATCTATGATGCTGGTGCCCGGGCGGAAGGAGCCGACGTGGAGCCAGTCGTCGCTGACGCCGCCGATCTCCTCTGCCAGTTCGCGCCGCGCCAGGCTCTCAGGCGTGCCGGCGTGGTCGCACATGCCGCCGGCGGGCACCTCCCAACACCAATCCTCCATTGTGTAACGGAATTGCCGGATGAGGACGACCTGCCCTTCGGCGGGCACGGGCACGATCCCGACCGCGCCCCGGCCTTCGCCGC
>JACNHM010000073.1 GCA_014383605.1 Chloroflexota bacterium | reverse complement strand
GCTCTACTGGCAGGCATGATCGCCACAGGCTACCGCTCCCCGATTGTTTCGCTAGAAGATCTTCTCTGACATCAGCAGAATGGTGCCCCCTGTTGGCCTCCGACGCCAAGGGTATGGAGAACACCCCCGCGCCAAGGGCCACTCTCGCGACGGAGAGCGGCCCTTCATCATGCATCCGTCACGTCACTGTGATCGGGTTTCTCTGGTTTGTCGGAGCGACTATTCGCCCGGCGTCACTTGCTCCGTGCGCTCACACAGCGCGGCCGCCAGCACGTCCTCCACCCGCTCGGCGAAGATGAAGTGCATCTTGTCCCGCACCTCTTCCGGCACTTCCTCCAGATCTTTCTCGTTGCGCACCGGCAGGATGGCCGTATCCAGCCCGGCGCGGTAGGCGGCCAGCACTTTCTCCTTCACCCCGCCGATGGGCAGCACCTTGCCCCGCAGCGTGATCTCGCCGGTCATGCCCAGGTTGGCGCGCACCTTGCGGCCGGTGAACAGGCTGGCCAGCGCCGTGGCCATGGTCACGCCGGCCGACGGCCCATCCTTGGGAATGCCGCCGGCGGGAACGTGCAGATGGATGTCGTGTTTCTCGAAAGCATCCTCCGGGATGCCCAGATCGGCGGCTTTGGAGCGCACGTAGCTCAGCGCCGCCTGGGCGCTCTCTTTCATGATGTCGCCTAACTGGCCGGTGATGATGAACCCCTTGCTGCCTGGCATGCGCGTGGCCTCGACGAACAGGATGTCACCGCCCGTGGGCGTCCAGGCCAAGGCCACGGCCACGCCGGGGATGTCCAACCGCTCCGCTGTTTCGTCGTAGTACTTGCGCTTGCCCAGGTAGTCGGGCACGGCTTCGGCGCTGATCACCGTCGGCTCCACCACGGCGCCCTCGCCCGCTTCGGCCACTTTCGTCGCCACCTTGCGACAGATGCTCCCCAGCTCTCGCTCCAGGTTGCGCACGCCGGCCTCGCGGGTGTACTCGCCGATCACCCGGCGAATGCCTCCCTCTTCGAACCTGATCTCGTCTGGCCGCAGGCCGTTCTCCCGGATCTGCCGCGGGATGAGATACCCTTCGGCGATCTTCACCTTCTCTTCCCCGGTGTACGAGGAGAGCTGGATGATCTCCATGCGGTCGCGCAGCGGCTCCGGAATGGGATCCATCCAGTTGCCGGTGGTGATGAAGAACACCTGCGAGAGATCGAAGGGCACGTCCAGGTAGTGGTCGCGGAACTCCACGTTCTGTTCCGGATCCAGCACCTCCAGCAGGGCTGAGGCAGGATCGCCGCGGTAGTCGCGGCCCAGTTTGTCTATCTCGTCCAGCATGAACACGGGGTTTTTGCTCTCCACCCGTCGCAGCATCTGCATGACGCGTCCGGGCATGGAGCCGATGTAGGTGCGGCGGAAGCCGCGGATGTCTGCCTCGTCGCGGATGCCGCCCAGCGACATGCGGATGAACTTGCGGTCCATGGCGCGGGCGATGGAGCGGCCCAGCGACGTTTTTCCCGTGCCCGGCGGCCCGATGAAGCAGAGGATGACGCCTTCCCGCTCGCGGCGGATGTAGTCTACCATGCCCTCATCATCAGCCGCCTCCCGCTCCTCCTTGCGCTCCATGCGCAGCTTGCGCACGGCCAGGAACTCCAGGATGCGCCCCTTGATGTCGTCCAGGCCGTAGTGATCTTCCTCCAGCACCTGGCGGGCGTGGGCGATGTCCAGGTTGTCCTCAGTGCTTTTCTGCCAGGGCAGGCTGGTCATCCAGTCCAGATAGGTCTTGATCACCGAGTACTCGGCAGCCTGCGTTGGCATCTTGCGCATGCGGTCAAGCTCGCGCTGCGCCTCTTTCTCTGCCTCCTCCGGCATGCCCGCCGCCGCGATACGCTCTTCGATCTCCTTGATCTCCGCCGCCGTCTCGTCCTCCTCGCCCAGTTCCTTGCGGATGGCCTTCATCTGCTCCCGCAGGAAGTAGTCCCGCTGCATCTTTTCCATCTCGGAATGGGCCTCGCTCTGGATCTTGCGCCCCAGCTCCAGAACCTCCAGTTCCTTGTTCAGCAGGACCGTCAGCTTGACCAGCTTGTCCCGCACGCGGTCAATCTCCAGAACCTCTTGCGCGTCGGCGATGTCCAGACGCAGGCTGGAGGCAATCAGGTACACGAGCTGGCGGGCGTCGTCCACGTTCATGGCCGCGATCTCCAGCTCCTCCGGCAGATGCGGCACCAGCGAGATGAGGCGGCGGAAGATGTCCACGGCGTTGCGCATCAGCGCTTCCATCTCCATCGTGTCTTCCAGCATCTCGGGAGCCGCCTGGACGTAGGCCCGCAGGTAGGGATGCTCTTGGGTGAAAGGCCCGATGCGGATGCGTTCTAACCCTTGCACGATCAGACGCACGCTGCCGTCCGGCGCCTTAAGCAGCCGGTGCACGATGGCCGCCGTGCCCACGGAGTAGACGTCATCCGGCCCCGGCTCGTCATCATCGGCCTTCTTCGATGTCACCAGGCCGATGAGGCGATCTTCGACCACGGCTTCGTCCACCAGGCGGATGGAGCGCGGCTGGCCCACGGTCAGCGGCAGCCACATCATCGGGTACACCACCACGCCTCGCAGCGGCAGGATGGGCAGCTCCGAGGGCATACCAATCATGTCGTCCGCCTCCACGACGGCCGGTAGCGTGGGCTCGTTGTCTCGTTTCTGTCGGCTACTCCGGTCACGTCCCCAAAGCGGCATGGCTGTTCCTCTCGTTTCGCTCTGTTCGATCTTCGATCTTGTTCCCTGCTTGTTCACACCTTGCGCTTCCACTGGTTATCCTCTCATCTCTTTTCGTGTTCTTTCTCCTCGCGGTCGTGCTTCACGGGGACTCGTCGCGGCTGCGCTTTGCCCAGCACCACACGCAAGAGGCCATCTTCATACGTGGCCTCAATCTCCTGGTCGGTGTCGCGCAGCGGCCAGGGCAGATAGACCTGAGTCCGAAACTCGCCGTAGCGGATCTCCATCTGGTGATAGAACAGTTTGTCCGCTGGATCCTGCCGCTGTCCCCTGACGGTCAGCGTGCGGTTGCTCAGCGTCAGTTCGTAGTCGCCTTTCTTCAGGCCGGCGATCTCCACGATCACCACCACGCTGTCGTCGGTTTCGTAGACGTCGGTGGGGGGATGCCAGACGGAGCCCCGATCGGGCCGCCAACGGGCGGGCATCGTCTCGGTCAGGACTCGATTGACCTCGGCCTGAATCCACTCCGCTTCGTCATCGTATGACTGCTTCATGACCACTCCTCGTCCTCAAGTGCAACTTGCCAATCTCAGTGCATCCAGGTTTGCTCCTGCCGGACTGCCAAGTCCGGCAGAAAGGCGGTGGACGGCTCGACTG
>JACNHM010000535.1 GCA_014383605.1 Chloroflexota bacterium | reverse complement strand
TCCAGCAAAGCCACGTCCATGTCGGCCACAAAGCTCCGCAGGTCGTGCTCCCACCTGTCCCACGAGTCAATGTCTGGGCAGTGGAACAGCCGCCCGGTTGGGCCGCGCACCACGAAGGCCAGCGTGTCGCTTAACTCGTCGCGGTGGGGCACAGGCAGGGGCGTCAGATGCAGATTGGGGCTGAGTTGTGTCTCACGGGCGGGAGTGAGCAAACGCAGGTTGATGTTTCCCATCGCAACCAATTGCGACCAGGGGGCGTTATGGCGCAAAAAGCTGGCCATCCGCGGCGAAGCATAAACCGGTAAATCTCGTGTGCTCCATGCCTCGCGCCCCAGATGGATCAGCCCGGCGTAATGCCCAATGTGAGCGTGGGTCAACACGACTCCAGCCAGCGGGCAATCCGGAGCCAGACTGTGCAGGGCGTGCAACTGCTCTCGAAAATCGGGGGTGGCATCAATCAACCAGCTCTGGCGGGTGGCGTGATCCACCAATCCCAAACAGGCCACCAATCTGTGCCTGGTAGGGTCGGTTCGCGCCGGCGCACAATTGGCACAATAACATCCGGCCTGAGGCACGCCCCCATCCTGAGCGGTCCCCAATAGTATCGCTTCAATGGTCATCTTTACCAGTTTCCCGACCTACGCGGCTCCTCCAAACGGAAGGTCAGTACCAACCCGAAGGCTATACCCACCGCTGTGACGGCGAAAAGGATGGGGTAGGATGTCGCCTGTAGCAACCAGCCCCCCAAAAAAGGCGCCACCAGAAGCCCGCCGCACAAGGTGTTGGTCAGGGCGATGTAGGTGGCGCGCTCTTCGGGCGGGGCCAGCTCCAGGACGAAATTGATGAATCCCTAGTCTCCAGAGCCCGTCCCCGGGCGACTTGGCGGGTCAAGCTCACCCTCTTATCGTAGCGGGACTCCCCGAAGACGACCCGGGACCTGTCCTGAGGTCCCCCCTGAGCTTGACGAAGGGCTTGTCGAAGGGACGGGTCTTACGGGCATTTGAGAGAAGTTAGCGCCATTTCTCTTTCAGCCCGTCGTCCCGCAAACGGGTCAGCTCGGCTGCCATCTCTGCTCCGCACCAGGGACAGTGGGCCAGGTGGGGCTCGTGGCTGATGATCTGCACCCCGCAGGCCGGGCAGGTCACAGGATACTCCGCCACTCGCTCCTCAAAGACCTCCTCCATCGAGTAGTAGGGCTTGTGGTGGGTGACGACGGGCAAAGCGCCGGGAGCGGCGAAGGCGAACTCATCCGGGCCATTGACGATGACCAGCGGCTCGTCGGCCGGCAGCCCATGCGCCTGCAGCCACTGCCGGCAGGTCACGGCGACCTGGGCCAGAGTCAAGGTCTCCGCATCGGCCACGATCTCCGGGTAGCCGTCCCTTCGGCCGTTAGCGAAGCGGCGCTCAGGGCAGGCGCCTTCCTCCGGGCCGGGATAGCCGCGAGGATAGTAGCCTGGCCGCTCGAATGTCCCCGCCTCAGGTTCCATCGGGTCAATGGGCGCGCCCTGAGCGTAGAGGGTGAAGAGGAAGTGACCGTCGCCGTCGCAGACGTCCTCCCACGTCACCGGGCCAGCCTGGTAGTCGGTCCAGACCTCGAAGGTCCAGGGCAGACCTCGGTCGTGAGCTTCGTGCAGGTCCAGCAGGTTGGCTCCCTGGCGCAGGCAGTTGGCACAGAGGGTCAAATCCGCGCCCAGTTCCAGGGTGGGCGCCTGGCGCTGGCAGCGGCGGCAACGGCCAGTGGGTTGGCACTCGTAGATCCATTCCTCATTATTGTTATTATTCACTTTCAACTGTTTCATGGATCACTCCTTTTGCAACTGCTTCGCGGCCCACTTGCGAACCTTTGTGCTTCGATCCTCCAACGCCGGCCGGATGAACTCTGGCCCGTACAGCTTCAGCCCCAATTGATAGAAGCGCAGCCGTGTCTGGAAGGCGCTAGCCTGGGCGCCCTGCTCCACCATCTCCCGCACCTCTGCGGGACGCATCTCCTCGTGGAAAGCCTCGATGATGTCGGTGACCGCCTGACCGAAGGGTTCGCCATCGTACCGTTCTCCCGCCCCCAGGAAGCGGCGAGCCACAGCCGTCGGGTCGCCCTCCAGTCGAGCCAGGCCGACGATGGCGGCGCGCTTCAGGTAGTTGGGCACGAGCCCGAACAGCGCCGTGGTGAGCCCGGTAAAACCTGCCGGCCTCTTCCCTCGCATCATGGCCTCCATCAGGCTGAGGCCTTCCTGTCGGAGATCTTCCCGCCCGTGGATGAGCCAGGTGCAGAGGGCCTCCTTCTGCTCCTGGGGCAGGGCCGGCGTTTCCAGGACCCGTGCCAGCATCTCTTTGCCCAGGGCGAAGGTGCGATCACATCGAGCGAGCAGAAAGTAGAGCAGGTCCAGCCGCTCCTCAAGGGGAAGCGACCCGTCGGCGATGATGCCATCGGTGAGCGCGGTCGTGCCCCTCTTCGTCGAGCAGACGAAGACGTCCCGCTCCCCCGCCAGGCTGCGGATGGCCGAAGCCAGGCGGTGACCGTGCAGGCGACCTTCGGCCGCCAGATAGCTGATCGCCGCCAACAACCCGTGCGGCAGGCCGAACTCGTCGCCAGGTTGGGTGACGGCCAGGGTGTACTCGGCCACCTGTTGCTTCGTTCGAGCCGAAATGTCCTGATGATGGAGAATCTGCACCGCGGCATAGCCGAAGATGTACGGTTCGCCCAGTCGCTCTCCGATCAGGAAGACGGGCTCCTGGCCGTACTTGTGGTAGCCGTAGAGGTCATAATAGTACTTCTCCAGCCCCTTGGCCATCATCTCCTCGATGAGGGGCTTTTCAGCCTTGGGGATGCGGAGTTTCCGATAGAACCGTTTCAGTGAGAATTGACCGTTCACTTGTCTACCTTCCATCTTTCATACCGCACCAACTCAGACAACGCTTGGCGCTTTTTCGGCTTGAGTTGGTCAGCCGGATACCCCAGCGGCGTGAAGGCGATGGGCTCCACGCCGTCGGGTAGGCCCAGCACCTCGCGGGCGGCCGCCGGGTCGAAGGCGCCGATCCAGCAGGTGCCCAAACCCAGGCTGGTAGCGGCCAGGATCAGGTAATCCATGACGATGGCCACATCCACATCGGTGTAGTTCTTGCCGTCTCTGCGGGTCCAGCCCTGGGCCGGAATCCCGCAAGCGCAGATGACCAGCGGCGCTTGCGCGAACCAATCTCTGGGGTAGATTCGCTTCAACTCCGCTTCTCGCCCTGCCGTGGGGATCACGATGAGCTGAAAGGGCTGACGGTTGGCCGCAGTAGGCGCCAGGCGCGCCGCTTCTAGTACCTGGTTCAGCACCTCATCCTCCACCGGGTCGGGCTTGTAGGCCCGGACGCTGT
>JACNHM010000074.1 GCA_014383605.1 Chloroflexota bacterium | reverse complement strand
TCTCCCCCGCAGCGGCGCGCTGGTCGCGAAGGTGATGGAAGGCGTCCACCATCACGACGCGGTCGAAAGCTCCATTAGCAAGATGAAATCGGGCTGAATCGTGACGAAGATGAGCCAGTCGAGGATCAGGAGATCCCACACAGCAAAGAAAAACAGGATTAGCGCGCTGTTGGCAAAGGCCGCCAGGAATGACAGTTTGCCGCCGTTCTGCTGCCGCAGCTTGCGCCGCAGCTTGGCGTTGGAATAAAGCATCACCCCGACGGCGGCGCCGAAGAAGAGCACGCCGACGATCATCTTCTGGACAAGCGGCACGTGGACATCGCCGACCACAGCCCGGATGTCCGGCGGATAGTCGTGGACCCACATCGCCGGGTTCACGCCAAGAGACCCGTAAATGATGATCGTGAGCAGGACACTCAAGATGGCGCCGTCAATGAGCATTCGCTTCATGGATAACTGGTTTTTCACGATTGCCTCCTACTGGAGGACGACCACTTCCTCGACCGCCTGGCCGGGCTGGCCGATGCCTTTGACAGTGAACCGCTGCGTCAGGCGGTGGAGCAGGTGGCATCCACCCCTGACTGAGCCAGCCCCGCGAAGATCGCCGCCTGACCGCCCCCAGCCGTGCTCATTTCTCCGTCAGCATCCACACCCGCGTTGGCCCACCCACGGCGCAGGTCCCGGCCAGGGAGCAGCCAGAGCACTGGGTCTCGCAATCGCCAGCCACCGGCCGCAGGTATCCCCGCCGCGCCAAGTCCTCGATCATTTGCCCCACCAGCCCTTCGCTTACCCCAAGCTCCCGCGCCAAGTCGGCGTAGCTGCGCAAGCCACCTTCGGCCACCAACTCCAGCAATCTCTGCAGCACCTCACACCCCCCATCCCACCAGCGATGCCCCCTGATAGATGGCGATGCCCACGGCGAAGGAAACGACCAGCAACAGCGCGATGTTGAAAGCGGTCCATTTCCATGATCCCGTCTCCTGGCGGATGGTGGCCACCACTGCCACGCAGGGAACGAACAGCATTTGCATCGCCAGAAAGGCCAGCGCCGCTGCTGGGGTCAGCACGCCGGACAGGGCGTCGGCCAGCCGCGCCCCCTCCTCGCCCGCGCCATAGAGAACGCCAAGGGTAGCGATGGTGTTCTCCTTGGCCACGAAGCTGGTCAGCAGCGCCACCATCATCTGCCAGCCCAGGCCCATCAGCGCTCCCAACGGCGCCAGCAGCCGCCCCATGGCTGCCAGGTAGCTGGACTCGATCTCCCCGCCTGGCAGGACCGAGAGGGCCCAGACCACCACTGAAACGGCCAGGATGATGCTGCCCGCCTTCTTGAGGAAGGCCACCGACCGCTGCCACACCGAGAGGCCGATGGTGCGGGCATTGGGCAGGTGATATAGCGGCAGCTCCATGATGAAGGCCACGTGCTCGCCACCCAGCACCAGCTCGTGGAGAGCAATGCCTATGATCGCCAGCATCACCAAGCTGAGCCCCATCAGGCCCCAGGAGACCAGCGCGGCGTGGGGGCCGAAGAAGATGGGGGCCAGCACGGCCACCACTGCCATCCGCGCCGTACAGGGCACCAGGGGGGCTACCAGGATGGTCAGAAGCCTGGCCTTCTGCCCCTCCACCACCCGCGCCCCCATCACCGCCGGCACGTTGCAGCCAAATCCCAGGAACAGTGGCAGAAAGCTCTTGCCGTGCAGGCCCATCAGGTGCATGAAGCGGTCCATGACGTAGGCGGCGCGGGCCATGTATCCCACGTCCTCCAGCAGTCCCAGAGCAACAAAGAAGATGACCAGAATGGGCAGAAAAGTGACCACCATCCCTGACCCACCGATCACCCCGTCGGCCAGGAGCCCCACCAACCAGGCTGGTGCACCATTCAGAGCCGCGCGCACCCATTCCGCCCCGGCCTGCACCAGGTAGGTGTCCAGCAGCTCCTGCAACGGCGCGCCCACGGTGTAGGTCAGCCAGAAGACCAGGCCCAGTATCCCCACGAGCACCAGCAGCCCCCAGAAGGGGTGAGTGGCGACGCGGTCCACCCGGTCGGTCAGGGTGATTTGGCCGAAGGTGGGGCGCACCAGCGCTGCCCGCACCATCCGCCCGATCCACTCGTAGCGGGCCCCGGCCACCGCCAGGATGGCGTCCTCGTGTTCCATCAGGATGGAGTGCACCCGTTCCCATTTCTCCGGCGATAACCGCTCCTGCATCATTCGGGTGATCTCCCGGTCGCCTTCCAGGAGCTTGAGGGCCACCCAGTCCTCTGGATAGGGCTCCGGCGCCTGCCCGGCGATGATCTGCTGGAGCTGGGCCAGTACCACCTGATGATCCTCACGGATCCCAGGGCGGCAAGGGTCATAGCTGCCCGGGTCCCTTGCCAGACGGTCTACGGCCTCCACCAGTTCCCGCGTGCCCTGGTTTTTGGAGGCCACCATCGGCACGACGGGGAGACACAACGCGGCCTCCAGAACGTGCGGCTCGATGTGCATCCGCTGCTGCTCGGCCACGTCGGTCATGTTCAGTCCCAACACCACTGGCACCGAGAGCTCCAGGAGCTCGGCCACCAGGTACAGGCTGCGCTCCAGGGCGGCGGCGTTGACGATGGCCACCACCACGTCGGGCTTCTCTTTGATGATGTAGTCGCGGGCGATTCGCTCCTCAAGGGAGTTGGCGGTCAGGCTGTAGGTGCCGGGCAGGTCTACGATCTGCACTGGGGTGCCATTGTGATGATAGGTGCCGGTCTTTTGCTCGATGGTCTTGCCCGGCCAGTTGCCCACGTGCTGGCTGAGGCCGGTCAGCACGTTGAACACTGTGGATTTGCCCACGTTGGGTTGTCCGGTCAAGGCCACCGTGATCTGATCTTGGACTTTAAGCTTTGAACTTTGGTCATTGACCATCGGTCATTCTCCCCACCAGCACCTTGGCCGCCTCGCCCCGTCCCAGAGCAACGCGAGTGTCCCGCACCAGGACGATGAGGGGGCCGTGGCCGAAATTCTGCATCATAATCACCTCGGCCCCAAGGGTGAAACCCAGTGCAGCTAAGCGGCTCATGAATCCCCGCCCACCAGCTAACTGGCGCACCGCCCCCATCTCGCCGGGGGGCAGTGCGCTCAACGATATTCTCTGTTCATTCATCAAGCTCCTCCTGTATTTTGTGTAACTACCCAGGTATCAGAACCCTTGCGAAGGTTTTGTGGCTATTTTCAAGCTGCAAGCAACTTCGTCATCTGAGTGTCACTTCCAGACAAGGCGATACGCAACCTTCGCAAGGGTAGGCTGGGTAGTTATGATTTTGTTGAGTATTTGCGATACAATATACAAAGGCACCAGGCGCCTTCACCGAGGATTTCAAAGCAAAAGCACTCTT
>JACNHM010000077.1 GCA_014383605.1 Chloroflexota bacterium | reverse complement strand
TCTACTACCGCAACTGCCTGCAGGAGCGGGTGCCCTACATTGTAGCCGTGGAATTCCCGGCCGTCGCCGTCGTAGCCGAGAGGGGCGCGGTGTATGAGGTTGGCGAACAGGAGAAGGAAGAAGACAGCGTATAGACGCGCAATAGTGGTTCCCTTGACGTGACATCTCGGTCAGTGAGCTTTTCCAGATCCTCCCGTGGGTGCGAGCCTGCGGGAGGTTTCTTAATTGCACAGCCGACTGCCAGGCGGGCACGACGCGCCTCACGCCGTTCGCAGCAGCATCCTACCATCCGTATCAGGGACGTACTCCATCGGGCCCTGCGGGATGAGAGTATCCACCTCCAGGTAGCCGGCGTCCATAGATTCCCATATAACCTGGAAAGGATCCCTTCCGGGCACCCACTTTTCCACTATGGCAACGCCGTGACCGGGCAGGACCGTGAACACTACCTGGCGTGGATCCTCAGGATTTTGCAGCGCTTCTGAGCGAGCAAAAGCCGCTTTGATGCCCTGGGCCTGAGCTTCTGTGCCACAGGAGACCAGATAGTGGTAGTACGGCGGATCCAGGGGGACGTACTCCACGCGGCGGGGATCGTAAGCGGCAATGCCACGGTGTCCATGCAGCCTGGAGCGCACTACTGGCACCCGGGCCGGGGTATCCCACGCTGACCCCAGAACAATGGTGGGGAGCGCCCTATCCACGTTCATCATCTCCACCGCTTCGACGGAAGGAGGATCGTTGCGCTTTACTTCCACGTGACGCACCAGGGCTCCCTGGCCGTCAGACCTTATCCCCACGATCACCGCCAGGTCATCTTCAGTGATGCTCCCCTTGTCCACAGGGCGAGCACTGCCCGTCACGGTGGCGATGAGCGCACCCAGTGTTGGATCCCAGGTAGCGAAGCACCCCTCGCTGTATTGGCTGGCCACCGCATCCGACACGGCAGGTACCTGTACCAAGTCGGCGATGCGCACCATCTCGGTGAAGAAGTTGCGTTCGCCCAGTTGCTGGCCAGCCAGGCGCATGGCTGCGGGCGTGCTGAGGCGCTCCCAGAGCGCCCGCGGGATGGGGTCTTCCACCACCTGGTGCTGATTCACCTCGCTGGTGCTGAGAGTGGTCACCAGGCGCAGAACGATGTCCTCGTAAAACGATTCCGGGTCTTCCGTCTCGCTGCGAGGATGGGCGCCGACCAGGTCAAAGTGGTAGGCTACCAGCGGGCGGTCGTCCCCGACCACCAGAAGCACCTGGATGCTCTTGGTCTGAGCCTGCACCAACCGCTCCAGGGCCAGGATGGGGCCGCCCCGTTGGCCTTGCTCAAAGAGGACGCGATAAGCCTGAGGGGCCAGACCAGGGAAATCGTAGTCGGCCAGGTTGGGCGGCTCCTTTGCCAGCACGGTCTGAAAGTGATCCAGCAATTGTTGAAACTTGGCGGGGGACATTTGCACCAGGGTGTAGAGGGTAGGGGTATGGCTCAGGTTAAAGCGCCAGTGGGCAGTGAAGAGCAGAGCCTGGCGCCAACCCAAAGGTTCGCCAAAGCGGGCGGTAGTCAGGATGGCATCGGTGCGGTCGTCGGGGGTCGTCTGGACCCGATGCCCCAGACGGCGGAGGTGACGCTTGAGGCCATCCATTACCTCCTCCAGCAGGAATGTCATCGGGCCGGGTATGAAGGCCACCTGCACCCTGCGCAGCCACAGATGGATGGGTTTGACGGCTGTGCATTTCCTGAGAGCAATACTCATGGTGTGCTGCTCCTTGTGCGGAAGGGAATCGTTCGTGCGGGCTTGCCTTCGTCAATCAAATACAAAGACGGACTTGATCACCTGATGTCGGCCTTTGTTGGCTGTGACGGCCAGAGCCCTTTTGTAATCCTCCAACTTGAAACGATGGGTCACCATCGGGGAAAGATCGAGCTTGCCTTCGGCCATCCACTCCAAGGCCAGTTGTATAGTGCGCACCTGTCGGCCTTGGAACGTCTCCGCCCCGCCCCAAACACTGCCCTTGACCGTCAGCTCATTCAGCCAGATGGGAGTCCAGTCCACCTGCTGGAGGATACCGGCCATCCCCATCAGCACCACGGTGCCGCCACTGCGAGCCAGCCGCAGGCTATCGTCCACGCTGTCCCTGTTGCCCACACATTCGTAGACGATGTCGGCGCCGCCCACCAGGACCCTTTTGCCCAGTACTGGCCTATATAGTTTGCCGCCCGTGGCTTCGGCCACGGCCTGGAAAACATCGCCTTCTCGCAGATAGATAATCTCATCTGCATCGAACACCTGGGCCATCTCTCCTTGAAAACGGTATTTGGCCATGACGATCACCCGCGCGCCGCTGCCCAACGCCCGCAACGCGGCCACCGTGCACAGCCCGGCGGTGCCCGCTCCCAGCACTAAGGCGGTATCGTCATCATCCGGGAAGTTACGCATCACCGGATGCAGGGCCACAGAAAAAGGTTCGACCATCAGTGCGTTCTCGTCGCTGACGTTCTCGGGCACGTGGAAGAGCTGGGACTGGTGGGCGACGAAGTCAGAACTCCAACTCCCACCCGTGTCGCGGCAAAACCCGATGCCCAGGCCGGGTGCCAGGTCCCCTTCAGCGAAATTCTGGCATAGGGAGAACTCTCCCCGCTGGCAGAACCCGCACGGCTCCTCGATGCCGCGCGTGGCGCAGGGGAGCAAAGGATCTGCCACCACCCGATCGCCGGGGGCGAAACCTTCCACCTGTTGCCCGACCTCGGCGATGATTCCCACGTTCTCATGGCCCAGGGTGATGGGCAAGGAGATGACGGCAGACAGGGCCGGGTTGACTTTCAGCAAGACGGCGTTCATATCGCTGCCACAGATACCGCCATAGCGCGTCTTGATCTTCACCCACTGGGTACCAGGGAGGGCAGGCAGGGACACCTCACGGTACTGGACCATGGCCAGGGGGCCCCAACAGGCTGGCGGGTAGACCGCGCCTACGGCTTTCGTCAGCAGATAGCGCGGGATGTGCTTGGTCAATTCGATCAATTGGATGGCTTTCATAGGACAAGACACCTCCCAATGTAGTGAGCACGTACCAGAAAGTATTGGCTGTTTGCGAACGACGACGAAGCCCCCACCAACCCTCTGCACTGAGACCAAAAATTCGGGCACATTAATTATACGTCACTATCTGGTTTTACACAAAGCCCCATGCCTTGTTGGGTATCATTCAAAAGTGCGGGAAACCTCATCCAGCAAACTCCGGTAGCGACTTCATCGCCGTGCGATCTCCAGTTAAGCTGTTTCCCGCTACCGCTAAAACGTCATGATAGGCTTTGGCGACTGGCGCAAGTTGTGGTAGAATGACCGCGCCGATTGACGTGGTAGAGAGCGCCGAAATTGCAGGCAACATTATCAGGCTAAT
>JACNHM010000385.1 GCA_014383605.1 Chloroflexota bacterium | reverse complement strand
TGCCAAGCCCGGCAGAAAGGCGGTGGACTTGGCAGTCCACCGCGAGCTTCTTGGATCTACTGAGTCTGTTGGCACGGCGTTGGGAGTCAGGAAACTCAGCTCCTTGCCCACTGTTGGGGCGCTGGGCAGGAGAGGATGCTCTACCGTTGCGGGCGACTCGGCAAATGCGGTGTTTGTGCCGCAAGAGTGAGTGTGCTATAATTCGTTGCAGAGGGATGGCTATGGATAATGAACTCGACTTGAGACAATACGCGGTGACGATTCTGCGGCGCTGGCCCTTGATCCTGGCCGTCACGTTGATCGTGACGCTGGTAGCCAGCTTGATCAGTGTGCTGCGACCGCCGAGCTACCGGGCGACTGCCACCATAGAGGCCGCCTATCCACGTTACACCTGGCGCTTTGACACGGCCATGCAGTCGGTGGTTGACACCCGCAAGGATCCCCGCGACACGATCATTTCTCTGGCCAAGACGCCGGACGTGCTGGAGACATTGTCAGCAGCGTTGGGTGGTTCTCCTTCCCCCGAATCCCTGCAGCACATGGGCAGCACCCGGCGAGGAACCGGCTACCTCCTCTATCTCGATGTGGAAGCCGCGAATCCGCAGCAAGCGGCGAAGATCGCCAACCGCTGGGCAGAACTGCTGATCGCTATGGCCGATCCCAGCAGCCAGGACCTGGAATTGCTGACCCAGGAACTGCAAACGGCGGAAGAGGAACTGGCGGCGGTAGAGGCGCAACTGGAAGCCTTCAGGACGGAAACAGGGCAACTGGGTATGGGGACACAGTTGGCCGTGGGCGGCAAGGAGGATGTGCTCTTTGCCAGCATGACGCTGGATCAGCAGCGACTGGTCTTGAAGAACAGTGTCCTGGCCGAGCATCAACACGCCCTGGACCAACTGCACCTGGTGATGGAGGCCGCAGAACACTCCAGCGACGTCGCCGCCTTGCCGTTGCAGCTACTTTCAGTTCCTGTGCTGGAGGCGCGGGAACGGGTGACGCCGCAGGCGCTGGCCGAACTCGATGACCTGAACGAGGTGCTGGCTCGCCTGCAAGCGGAAGAGGCGGCGCTGGGGGGGATCGTGGACGAGTTGCGTGCCGACGCCAGCCAGCTCCAGGCACAATTGGCTCAGGAGGAGGCAGAGCTGGATCGCTTATTGCGGCAACGATCGCTGATTCTGGAGAGAACCAACCGGCTGGAGCGCAAGATTGACGAATTGGAAACCCAGCAGCGGTTTGATGATAGTGGTGTGCGCATCGTTGGCAAGGCCAAAGCACCGAACGCCCCGGCGGGCACTTCCCTGCCGCTGACGATCATCGCGGCTCTCGTAGTGGGATTGGTGGCGGGAGTGTTGATCGCCCTGGTCTGGGAGTTCTTGTCTCGCTTGTCGTCCGTGAAAACGGAGCCGGAAGCCTGAGGGCGACCGCAGTTCTGGAATGGCGAAACGAGCGAGCGACGGACACGGCCTGCTGGCGTGGCTGGTGGTGCTTTGCCTGGTGCGCGGGGTGGTCTATGCCCTCGTCACGCCGCCGTGGCTGGCGCCTGATGAACCGGGGCACGTGGCTTACGCTCGACTGCTTTCGGAGCAGGGCTGGCCGCTGCGCGAGAATGAGACCACCATCGCCGTAGAGCAGGACTTGCTGGCATCACTCAGCCGGTGGCAGTTCTGGCAGCGCATTGGCAGGCCGACGCCGAATCCTTTGCCCCTCTCGTTTCTCCACGATCGGGACCTCGTCCGTCAGGTGGGCGATGAGCCGCCGCTCTACTATCTGTTCCCAGCGATTCTCGGCCGTGCCACGCAGTCCCCCGAGGCATTGCTTTACCTGATGCGTGTGGTCTCGACGCTGCTGACGACGTTAGCCGTCATCTTCGTGGCGTTGAGCGCCAGGGAGCTTTTCCCGCAACGGCCCGTGTTACAGGCAGCCATCGTGGCCTTGCCGGCCCTGGCCCCCATGGTGGCCTACATTGGCAGCTCTGCCAACAATGACGCGGCGGCGATCCTGGTCAGCACCGCGACCCTGTGGTTGATGCTGCGAGGGATAGGGGATGGCTGGCCCTGGCGGCGAGCGACGGCGCTGGCGCTGCTCCTGGTTTTGGCTGTGCTGGCCAAGAAGACGGCCGTTTTTCTCTGGTTGCTGGCAGTGCTGACCGCAGCGGCCGCCGCCTGGCGGTGGCTGCGTCGGCGTTCCCGCCGCTGGAGGTGGGGTGTATGGGGAGGGATGGCGGTTGTCCTGGCCGCCTGCTTTGCCGGGGTCTGGCTGTGGCGGGGCGCCACCGCGGAAGGGTGGGCGGGCAGCTCAGTCCAGCCGTTTGCCCTGCGCAGCCGGCAGGCTCATAGCGGCTCCACTGCCTTTCTTCTGTCGGGCAGCGATACGGGCGAGCGGCAGCGGCTGGTGCAGGCGTTGCCTTTCGGCCGGCTGCGTTCGCTGCGCGGCCAGACCGTGTGTCTCAGTGCCTGGGTGCGCAGTCCCGAGGGGGCCCAGCCGGCGCGACTGGGCATTGATGATGGTGTACAGGTGAGCCTACACCCGTTCATCGCCACGCCGACCTGGTCACGACATGAGCTGCGGCATCAGGTAGACGCCCAGGCGTTGGCATTGTGGGTGCGCCTGGCCCCCAGCTCTGGCGACATAGGCACCGCGCCGCTGACCTTGCTGTTTGACGACGTGAGCCTGATTCTGGAAGGGGCCGAAGAGCGTGAGTTGCTGGTCAACGGCGGAGCGGAGCAGGCCGCGCGCCAGGTGGAAGTGTGGCTGGCCAGGTGGTTGCGCCTTGACCTGTCCGGCCTGCGCTCCTGGCTCGATCCGGCCAGTTACGATGGGCTTTCGCTGTCGCGTTACGGTCTCTACGTGCTGTTGACCTTCGTGGGCTTTTGGGGCAACTACGGCTGGCTCACGCGGCCGGTGCATGTCGCCTGGTATGGTCTCTGGGCTTTGATGACCGTGGCGGCGGCGCTGGGTTGCTGGCGGCTGTGGCGGCGGGAGCGGCGGCAGCCACGCCTGGCTGAGTGGCAGCGCAGAGGGCTGCGGCTGCTGGGCCTGGCACTGCTGCTCGTCCTGGCGCAGACCTTTCTGCCCATGATCGGGCGGCCCTGGCAGCCGCAGGGACGTTATCTGTTCCTTGCCCTGTTGCCCATCGCTGTCTTCCTGGCACTGGGACTGCGGGCCTGGGTTCCGCTCCGGCAGGAGCGGTACTGGTTGGGGGCATGGTTGGCCTTGCTGTTGGTGTTCGATCAGGTGTGTTTGTGGGGATACGTCCTGCCATTGTGGAAGTGAGCGATCCCCTTCTGGTCTCCCGGCCAGCGGCGGGACGGCGGTCAGGAGACCGCCTGGAACGAAGAAGACCGCCTGGAACGAAGAGATGGATGATTTGACGAAGGAGATGATGGATAACGA
>JACNHM010000078.1 GCA_014383605.1 Chloroflexota bacterium | reverse complement strand
TGGCTGGGCACTTTCGCCTGGTTCTGGGCTTTCCTGGCTGCGGTGGGGATCCAGACGAACGCGGCGGAAGTGATCGTGGGTTCCACCTTCGCCGTGCTATCCAAAGCGATCCCCTTCATCACCGTGGGTGGCCTGGGAGCCCACGAGGCGGGTTGGACGATGGGGTTTATGCTGGTAGGGTTCGACAAGCACGTGGCTATCGCCAGCGGCTTCGCCGTCAACATCCTGACCCTGCTGGCCTCGCTGCTCTTCGGCGGGCTGGGGTTGGCGGGCCTGGCCCTGGCTTCGCGGCGAAAACAACCCAGCAGCAACATCTCCTCCTGAGTAACTGCGCACAATCTCTTTGTGACTCCACATGCCTGTCTGTGTCCCATAACATGCGACGATCAATCACTCATCTCGCGCAACGACACACGGCCATCATTCTCATCCTGATCGGTTTTCTCGGCCTGGGGGTGACCTATAGCATCGTCAATCCCCTCTTCGAGTCGCCAGACGAGGTGTGGCATTACGAGTACGTCCGATACCTGGCTGAAGGCCACGGGCTGCCGGTCAGCGACCTGCTCTCGGAGATGCCCTGGCACCAGGAGGGGAGCCAGCCGCCTCTCTATTACCTGCTGGGGGCAGGGCTCACTTTTTGGCTAAATACTGGCGATGCCGAGGCGGTCATTCGCTATAACCCCCACGCCGCAGTAGGGTTAGCCAGCGCCGCCGATAACAAGAACGTGATGGCTCACACCGGCCTGGAAACCTTCCCCTACCGCGGCACTGTTCTGGCCGCCCACCTGGTGCGGCTGCTCTCCGTGCTGATGGGGGCCGCGACGGTGCTGTGCACCTACCTGACCGCCCTGACCATCTTCCCCGGGCAACGGGCTTTGGCCACGGTGGCCGCGGCGATCAACGCTTTCAACCCTCAGTTCATCTTCATCAGCGCGGCCGTGAACAACGACAATCTGGTTATCCTCCTGTGCTCTGCCGCCGTCTTGCTGCTGATGCGCATCTGGCAAGGGAAAACCAGGCCTGGCCGCTTGATCCTGCTGGGTTTGATCGCCGGCCTGACGGCCATCTCCAAATTAAACGGGCTGGTTCTGCTCCCCTTCATCGCCCTGGTACTGGGCGTGACTGCCTGGCGGCAGCGGTCGCTCCGCGCTTTGGCCGGCTGGGGATTGCTGATGAGCGTACCGCTCCTGGCTGCGGCCGGCTGGTGGTACTGGCGCAATTGGCTCTTCTATGGCGATCCCTTCGGTCTGGCGGCCATGTTCGCCGTTCTGCCCGCTCGGACTGAAGGCCCACCCCTGTCGGAGTTGCTGGCTCGGGCCGAGGGGGTGTACCGCTCCGCCTGGGCCGTCTTCGGCTGGTTCAACGTGTTGGCCGAGCCTTGGCTGTATGGTGTCTACACCGGACTGGTCCTGGTTGGTGTCACTGGCCTGGGGCTCCTGGTCATTCGACGGCTGCGACGAGATGATCGGCCCGGTCTCTCGGCTCTGGCCTGGCTGGCCCTGTGGAGCCTGATGGTCGTGGCAGCCCTGGTGGGCTGGAGCCAGAAGCGCTACCCCCAGGGGCGGCTTCTCTTCCCGGCGATTTCCGCCGCCTCAGTGCTGTTGGCCGCGGGCCTGAGCCAGGAGGGCGTTTGGCTGCCTGGCCGCTGGCGACGGGCCGGGGCTGCACTACTGGCCAGTGGCCTCTTTGCCCTGGCCCTGTGGGTTCCCTTCCGCTACATTGCCCCGACTTATGCCCCGCCCCCTCTGCTTGCCGACCTCCCTCCCCACGCCTTGCCTCTCAGCGCTGACTTCGGGGAGCAAGCGCAGTTGCTGGGCTACGAGTTGCAAGAGGAAGGCGTGCAGCCAGGGGAAGCGCTGCATTTGACGCTTTACTGGCAGGCTGTGGTGTCCATGGATCGAGACTACAGCGTTTTCATCCACCTGGTGGATGAAAATGGGTTGATCGTAGCTCAGCGAGACAGTTACCCGGCGGGAGGAAATGGTATCACCAGCCGCTGGCCGGTGGGCCTGGTGGTTCCCGACCACCACACCATCCAAATCCCATCCATTGCCCCGGCTCCTTGTCAGACTCGTCTGCGGATCGGCCTATACGATGCCCAAAGTGGGACACGACTGCTGACCCTTGATGGTGCTGACAGTGTGAGACTGGGAACTGTCTCCCTTCTGTCTGCTGAGGGCACGGCGGGGCTGCCCAACCCCGTCTACTTCGATTTCGAGGGCCAGCTGGCCTTGGTTGGCTTCGACCTGGACCGGCGGGTAGTGCATCCAGGCGAGACGCTGCATCTGACCCTCTACTGGCAACCCCTCTCGCCCATGGAGGAGGACTACACCGTGTTCACCCACCTGCTACGGCCGCCGGACCAGGTCTGGGCACAGGATGACGATCAGCCCCAGGATGGTCAGTCTCCCACCTCGACCTGGCAGCCGGGGCAGATCATCGAAGACCATTACCAACTGACTCTGCCAGTTGAAGCTCCATTCGGCGTTTATGAGATCGAGGTTGGTCTGTACTCGCCGGCCACCGGTGACCGGCTGAAGGTTGGCCTCAGCGATGCAGGGATCGTTTTGGGCAAGGTAAAGGTACAGAGATGAGCAGAAAACTCGATAGCAACCCCACTTGGGCTAGTGCGGTTATCTGGGCTCTCGTGTTGACTTATATTGGGTTGTTCAGTTGGCTGTCGGTTACGCGTCATCAGGCTTTTGGAACCGACGCCTATGATATGGGCAACGTGAACCAGGCTATGTGGAACACAGTCCACGGTCGTCCGCTATACTTCACAAATTGGCGCGGAGTGGAGCTATCATTAGCCACCGACAGCCGGCTGGCGATGCACGTTGAGCCGATCTACTTCTTGATAGCGCCCATCTATTGGCTGTGGCAGCAGCCTGAGACCCTGTTGATATTGCAAACGGTGATCCTGGCGCTCGGTGCCTGGCCCGTTTTCTGGCTGGCGCGCGAACGTCTAGGCAACAATCTCAACGGCATCGCTTTTGCTACCGTCTATCTGCTCTTCCCTGGGCTTGAGGCGGCGAACCTGTGGGAGTTTCATGCTGTGGCGCTGGCCGCGCCCTTTCTCCTCTTTGCTTTTTACTTCGGTCAGGCACACCGATGGGGACTATTATGGCTGTTTGCTATCCTGGCCATGGCGACCAAAGAAGAAGTCCCTTTGACTGTGATCCTGATGGGCCTGTATTTCGCCTTCTGGGGCATGACCCAGTCTGGTCCGCGCCCAACGCCCAATGACGAGAAGTCCACTGGTCGTTGCGCATCCGTTCTTCGGCGTTTTCGACAGCGGCAAGTCGTCCACGGCCTGGCACTGGCTCTCGCGGCCATGGTCTGGTTTGCGCTGGCGGTGTTCTTCGTGATCCCGCATTTCGAAGGTGCACGCTCGCCCTA
>JACNHM010000079.1 GCA_014383605.1 Chloroflexota bacterium | reverse complement strand
AGGACCTGCGTGGCGGCTGGAGCGTGGCCGGCGTCATCGGCCAGGAGGTGTACGGGGCGGGGATGGCCCCCACGCTGGCCGCCGTGGCCTACCAGGAAGTCGCGCCGGGGGTAGTGGTCTACAGCGGCCCGCCGGTGGTAGAGGCAATCGGGGATGGGGACGCGGTGCTCGTCACCTTCGGCGGGGTGGCTGGGCGACCCACACCGGTGCAGGTCTTTGGCGTGGCAAGTGTGGAGGGAGTGGAGACACGGACGTGCGGCGCGGGGTTGTGCTTTCAGGCGGAAGGCGGCACAGTCTATCGCCTCAGAAGGTGAAGTCTGTGACATCGTCTGCACCGCTGGCCAGGAGGGGAGAGTGACTGACGCCTGGCAGGTCTTTCGGAAAACGTTGGGCGACCTGTGGAACGAGTTCTACCTGCTGGCGATGGCTAACGTCCTGTGGGCCGCGCTGAACTTGCTGCTGGTCACCGGGCCACCGGCCACGGCCGGACTTTTCGTGTTGACCCACCGCCTGGCCTGCGGCGAGGCCGCCGGTCTGCGCGATTTTTTCGAGGGCTTCCGGCGCTACTTCTGGCGGAGCTGGCTGTGGGCCATCGTCGCCGGGGCTGGCTTTTTCATCCTGGGCGGCGACGTCGTGCTGATCGGCAGTCTCTCCAGCGCCAACTACGTCATTTTCATTCAGGGCTTTTTCCTGATGCTGCTGTTTCTGTGGGCCTTCCTGCTGCTTCACGCTTTCCCGCTGATACTGGAACAGGAACGGCCCAGCCTGCACCTGGCGTTGCGTAACGGTCTTGTGATGCTCGCCGGCAACCGGGGTTTCTCGGTCACGCTTTTCGGGCTGGCGCTGCTTGTGGCCCTGCTCAGCACCCTGCTCTTCGCGCCCTGGGGGATTATCACCGTTGTCTTTTTGGCGCTGCTGGGCAACCACGCCGTCTTGAACCGGCTGGCCGTCCACCGTGCTACTCAGGAAGAGTTAACATGAGCAAAGCCATCGAAAGCACTGTCAGGGACGCCGCAACACGAATATCCCGCCAGGATGGCCCCAGCACGTGGGCGGAAACCCTGGTCGGGATGGGATCCTTCTTGCTGGTCTCCATAGGGTTCGTCCTTGCGTCGGTCTTGGCTACATTGCACGCGAACGCAATCCTATCTGTCCTGGTATTGACGATAATCGGTGCGATTGTCATTGTTTCGGGCCTGGGATGGGTGAGAGGATTTCCCCGCTGGTCTTTTCCTTATTGGGGGATGGCTTTGGCACTTTCCGGACTGTTCTTCGATCAATGGGGCTGGATACCAGTGGTATTGATGGCAGTGGTCACCTCGTTGCTGGCCCGCCGTGGCGGGCTGGCCCGAGGGGTGCGGCCCCTGCGCCAACTCGTTACGGGCGTATGGCACGACTGGACGCGGCTCTCTTTTGCTTTTTACGGCACCCTGCCACTGGCGTTAGCGATAGCCTTTGGTGAGGTCGAAGGGCAAGGGCCTGTGGTCGTGTTGTCAGTAGCCCTGGCGTTGGGTGCGCTGGCCTACATGCGCAGTACCAGAATGTGGCAACGGGCACTGGCTTTGTTCGGCGGCTTTTCCCTTATGTGGCCGGCAGCGACGGTGTACCTGGCGCACTACTGGGATGGCCGGCGGGAGCAATGGATGCCAAGACCGGGCGATTGGTCCAGGACAATACAGATGACGAACAGAGGGGTAGGTCTACTGGTTCTGCTCCTGGCCCCCGCACTACTGGGTCTTTTGCATCTTGTCATCAGGTTCATTCGGCCCTGGTGGGTTGCATACAAGGGCCGAATCGCCAGCCGAACGCTCATTCGCCTGGTGCTGGTTGCAGGCGCGCTGGCTGTTTTGGCTGGCGTTGTCATTCTGCGCAATCGTCAATTGGAAGAGCCACGCTACGATACCGTATCGCCCCTCCACCTGGACAATGCGACGGACGTGGTGCAGGTGCTTTCATGGGGCGAGGTGCAGCAGGAGCGGCTGGCCCCAGCCGATACGATGTTTGCCACCACCGGCCGGCAGCTCTACGTCATCGGCGACGTTGACGGCGGCTTTCGGCCGCGTTCCAATCCCTATGACCTGGCGGCCTTTGGCGAGCCGCGTGCAGACGACCCGCTGGCCAACGAATTACAGGGCGTCTGGGCGCAGCCGGTGAAAGCGTTGGATAGCTATCTGTTTGAGGTGGAGGTGGATGGGGAGCGCTGGCCGCTGCTCGACGCGCACCGCTTCACTCAAACCTTTGCCGATGTGCAGTTCGATTTCCAAAGAGGACCGCTCAAGGCCACCCGCCGCGATTTCGTCCCGCAAGACCGGCCCGCGCTCTTTACGACGCTGACCCTACAGAACGCTGGAGACGAGCCGGTGGACGTGCGCCTGACCTTTTTCGCCTACTTCGACCTGGAGGACGCCTGGCTCACCTCGCTGGCTGACAAGCGTAACACGAGCGAAACGGTACAGGTGGATGGTGAGTATCTCATTGCCCAAGCTGAAAGTGCGCCCGATGCCTGGGCAGTGGCCGTCGGCGGCGAGAATCCGCCAGAGCAGGCCCAGGTCACGAATGGGCCGGACGGTCAGCACGTGGGCCAAATGGAGTATACAGCCCGCCTGGCGCCGGGCGCGCCGTTATCCTGGACTTTTGCTATCGTCGTCGAGACCGAATCCGGCCCAGAGACAGCCCTGCAACACCTGGACGAGTGGCTGCCCCAAGGCGAGACCCTCCTGGCCGAAAAGCAAACGCTCTACGACACGCTTCTGACGGCCGGCCCCCGCTTTCACAGCCCAGACGCCGACTTTGACGCCGCGTTCGACATAGCCCGCGCCAACGGCCAAATGCTCGAAGCCGAGTCGCTGGCCCTGGGTCGCTACTTCTACGCCGGCCTGGAGACCTTCCCCTATTGGTTCAGCAACGATCTGGCCTACGGCGCGAGCGGCCTGACCCTGGCCGGTTTCGGGCCAACGGTGGCCGCCCACCTGCGCACCGGCGCGACCCAGGCCGTGGAATACGGCGGCCAGGTGCCGCACCAGCTTTCCCCGGCTGGCTCGCTCATCGCCGTGGGCAACGTGCAGGAGACGCCCCAGTTCGTCAGCGCGGCCTGGGATTATTACTGCTGGACGGGCGACAGCGCGTTTCTGGCGGACGTCTATCCCATAGCAGTCGAGGGGGTATTCGAGTATAACCTGGATCGCGCCGACCAGGACGACGACAGCTATCCAGAGGGCGCGGGGATGGTGGAGCGGACGGGCATGGGGCCGGAGAAGCTCGACGCGGCCTGTTACCTGTGGGATGCCCTGGTTGACCTGGCACAGATGGCCGAAGTCCTGGGCGATGCGGACACGGCCGACCGTGCCCAGTCTGAGGCCAACGCACTGCAAGCCAGTTTCGACGCCGATTGGTGGCTGCCCGAGGAAGAGGTCTACGCCAACTCCC
>JACNHM010000080.1 GCA_014383605.1 Chloroflexota bacterium | reverse complement strand
CGGTGCTGCCATTTTGCCGCTGCCCACACTTGTGCTATAATTTCGGCCGTGGAACAAGTGCACCGTTCGTCCCGTAGCATATCGCGCCGCCTACACCGCCGTCGGGCGGCCCCCTGGTCGAGCTTGCTGCTCGGCTTTTTTCTGGTAGCCTTTCTCTGCGCCTTCGCCTACTCAGGCTATCTGCTCTATCTGTGGTCCCGTTCGGTGGCCACCGGCGCACCGCAGCTTCCTGCCTTGCCCCTGCCTCGCCTGGGACTGCCGTCGGCCGTGCGCTCCGAGTCTCCAGCACCGGCGGCGATGCCCCAGGCCGAAGGCGGCTTCTTCACCCTGCTCACGCCCTGGGAGAAAAAGGAGCGGCTGAACGTCCTGCTCCTGGGCATTGACCAACGTCCCCAAGAGCGCGGCCCCCACCGCACCGATACCATTATCGTGCTCACCCTGGATCCCGAACAGGGCGACGCCGGGATGCTCTCCATCCCCCGCGACCTCTGGGTGCCCATTCCCGGCTATGGTGAGAATCGCATCAACATGGCTTACGTACTGGGAGAGCTAAGGGATTACCCGGGGGGCGGCCCGGCGCTGGCCAAGGAGACCGTGGAAGAGTTTCTGGGGTACCCCATCCACTACTACGTGCTGGTGAACTTCGAGGGCTTCAAGCAGATCATTGACATCGTCGGCTGCGTGGACATCGAGGTGCCCGAAGACATTGATGACCCCGAGTTTCCCGATGACAACTACGGCTACGACCCGCTCTTCATCCCCGCCGGGCACCATTGCATGGATGGGGAGCTGGCGCTGAAGTATGCCCGCACACGGCATCAGGGGGCTGACTACGCCCGCGCCCGCCGGCAGCAGCAGGTGATCCTGGCCCTCAAAAACAAGATACTGGAACAGAACCTTCTCACGGGCTTGCTGCCCAAGCTCCCCCAGTTGGTGAGCACACTGGGCGATGCCGTACAGACCGACTTGCCGCTGGATCAGGCCATCACCCTGGCCCGCATGGCCGATGAATTGGACCTGGATCACATCAACCAGTTGGTCATTGACAACACATTGACCACGCCGAGCGTGACCGAGGGGGGAGCATGGGTCCTGCTGCCGAACCGGGACGAGATCCGTCCCCTGGTGGACAACCTCTTCCAGCCACCGCCTCCGGTGAGCGAAGAGGAGATCAAAGCCCAGCAAGAGCAGATTCAGGCCCAACAAACACCACCCGGGGAAATCCAGGAGTCCGCTCCGCCGCCGCAGCCCGAAGTGAGCGACGATCGCCAGCGCCTGGCCGAGGAAGCGGCGCGTATCGTCGTTTTCAATGGCACCACGCGAGAGGGACTGGCGGTGCACACTACCGAATGGCTGGAGTCTCAGGGATTCCTGGTGGTCTCCTTCGGCAATGCGGACCGCAGCGACTACGCCTATTCGGTGCTGGTGGATTACACCGGCAAGCAATACACGTTACAGCGGCTGGCAGACACGTTCCACGTGCTGCCGGAAAACGTCCGCAACAGAAGCAATCTCAAGAGCACGGCTGACATTCACCTGTACCTGGGCCAGGACTGGGAGCTTCCTCGCTGAGGAAGAACGGCTCAGGCCAGAACGCTGTACCCCCCATCCACGAAGATGGTCTGACCGCAGATCATCTCGGCGTCGTCGCTGCACAGGAAGGCCACCACTTTGGCCACGTCCTCCGGCGTCGCCAGACGGCCCACAGGACTGCGCCGCAGCGCTTCGGACAAGATCAGGTCTCGGCTGGGGAAGAACTTGAGAGCATCGGTGTCCACTACCCCCGGCGAGACAGCATTCACCGTGATCCCGTGCGGCGCCAGCTCCACCGCCAAGTAGCGGGTGATGGCCTCGATGGCTGCTTTGGAGACGCCGATGATGAAGTATTCGGGCAGCACGCGCACGGAGCCGATGCTGGTCAGTGTGACAATGCGCCCCCACCCTTTTTCGATCATGTAGGGCGCGGCGGCCTTGGCGGCGAAGAGGACCGAACGGGCATTGATGTTCATCGTCCAGTCCCAACTCTTCAGGTCCTGCTCGATGGCCGGCTTGAGCACGCCCGACGCGGCGTTGCCCACCAGGATGTCCACACCCCCTAGCACCTCGACCGCCTCCTGGATACACTGCTCCACCTGATCCAACTCGCCCACGTTGGCTTTGACCAGGTGGACACGCACCCCTTTGGCCTGCGCTTCCGCCGCCGTGGCCTCGGCCGCCGAACGCTTGCGCAAGTAGTTGACGCAGATGTCGGCTCCATGCTCGGCCAGCTCTAAAGCGATGGCGCGGCCGATCCCGCGACCGCTGCCGGTGACGACAGCGACTTTGCCACTGAGTGGTTTGTCAGACAAGATACTCCTCCTCGCAATGGTATTCCGTGTTGTTAGAAACACGCTCATCAGATCAGGTTGAGCCGAAGCCATAACCTTGGACTTCAGACAGGCAGGCCCAGCAGCCGGCTGATAGCTTGCCGGGCCACGTTGATCAGATTGACCTCGACCAGCGCGGCGGCCAACCCTGCCAGCCACAACACCGCCGCCTGTCGCCAATTGGCCACCGCGCCCTCCCGCCGCAGCAGGACGCAGAGCACCAGCGTGTTCACCAGGCTCAGCATCAGCAACTCGCCGGCCACGCTCGACAACGACAGCGGATAGTAAAGCCAGGGGGCTTCGCTCTGCGCCACAAAGCCCACCGCCGCCACCGCCGCCACCAGCACCGCCAGCTCCCCGTAGCCGCGCACCACGCGCTCCTCCTGGCTCTCGCCCCACAGGGTGAAGGCGACAATGGGCCGCACGATGACCATGAGCGCCAGGCCTTGCAGCAGGCCGCTGCTGAGCCGCAGCAGGTTGCTCGGTTCGTAGAGCAGGGGTGACTGGGTGAACAGCGTGACGTAGGAGTTCAGACCATCCAGGGCCCAGAGGGCGATGAACAGGAAGAGGGCCAGCAGGATGTTGAGCGGCGGCAGCTTGTTGGCCCGTCCCCGTCCCATGAGGCTCAACATCACGTAGGTGACGAGCACGCCAAGATAGGTGCCGGTGCAGCGCGCACACAGAGGGAGCTGCCGACCACCGCAAAAAAAGCTGTGCTCAGACAGTTGACCGCACACCGCCCGTCCCAGGTGGTCGAACCGTTCTGATACCTCTCCCGAAGAGAGCAATACCGTCGCGGCTATGAGAACGAGGGCCAAGGCCAGCAACAGGCGATCACTCCTGCGCCACGCCGGCGGCGTGTCTTTATCGGGTTCCAACGCCGCCTCTGCAGAGAGCGTATCGAAGATCTCGTTTTCTTCCTGTTCGGAAGGGGGCACGGTGATATGGGTGTCTCCAGGTGTCCTCAGGGACAAGCGAAACCTCCACAAGATCAGATCGTCATGCAATACGGATTATATCACATTCTCCACGCTTGCCTAAACTACTACCCAAAGGTATAATG
>JACNHM010000362.1 GCA_014383605.1 Chloroflexota bacterium | reverse complement strand
CATGAAACGCTACCCTCTCCTGCTCAACCTGTTCCTGCTGGCCGCGCTGCTGCTGAGCAGTTGCGCGGCTCCTGCACCGTCGCCGGCCGCAGCGCCGCTAGCGGCCCCGACCACGACCGCCCCGGCCACGGCGCAGCCCGCGGCGGTGTCGCAGCCGGCCGAAGGCCCCACGACCATCCCCTTGCCGCCGACGGTGATCGCCGTCAGCCCGGCGCGCGGCGAGGAGCACCCGCCCGATGCCTCGGTCACCGTCACCTTCGACCAGCCGCTGGACGCGGCCAGTGCGGCCGCTTTCAGCATCGAGCCGGCGGTGCCGGGCGAAGTGGCTGTGGAGGCGGACACACTCGTGTTCACCCCCACCGAGCCGCTGCCGCGGGCCACCCGCTACCAGGTCACCATCGCCGAGACGGCCCGCAGCGCCCTGGGCCTGGCCCTGGGCGCGCCGCTCAGCTTCCATTTCAATACCACCGGCTACCTGGAGGTCACCAGCACGCAGCCGGCCGATGGCGCCGAAGAGGTGGCCGCCGACGCCCTGGTGACCGTCGTCTTCAACCGCCCCGTCGTGCCGTTGGTCAGCGTGGGCCAGATGGCCGATCTGCCCCAGCCGCTGCAGTTCCAGCCGGCCGTGGCCGGTGAGGGCCAATGGCTCAACACCAGCATCTACACCTTCCAGCCCGACGAGGGCCTCGCCGCCGCCACCACCTACACTGTGACCGTCGCCGCCGGCCTGACCGACGTCAGCGGCTCCGTGCTGGCTGAGGACTACACCTGGAGCTTCAGCACGGCGGCGCCAGTGGTCGTCCACCAGGAGCCGTCCGGCGACCAGGTGCGGCCGACGACCGCCGTCACCGTCACCTTCAGCCAGCCCATGGATCAGGCCAGCAGCGAGGCCGCCTTCAGCCTGCTGCCGGAGGTGGATGGTGAACCCGACCCCGACGCGGCCGTCGAAGGCAGCTTTGAATGGAAGGACGACGACCGCACGCTGGTCTTCCAGCCCGACGAGTGGCTGGAGTTTGGCGGTCGCTATCAGGTCGCCGTGCAAGACACGGCCCAGCCCGCCGTGGGCCAGGGCACGCTGCGCCGCGCCGAGGCGTGGGCCTTCCGCGTTGTTCCCCTGCCCGGCATCGTCAGAACGGATCCCAAGGACGGGGCCGCCAACGTGGACCCCTACGGCGGCATGGAGGTCTACTTCTCCGCCCCGCTGGATGAGGACACCCTGGCCGGCGCGGTGACCGTCCTGCCGGAGCCCACCAACGTCTACACCTACTACAACTCCTGGGACAGCCGTTTGTGGATCAATTGGGATCGGCAGCCGCGCACCGCCTACACCGTCACCTTCACCGCTACCATCGGCGATCCCTACGGCAACACGCTGGGCGACGAGGTCGTGGTGCGCTTCTCCACGGGCGACTACGAGCCTACGGCCTACCTCGACGTCCCGGGCGAGATGGGCACCTACAACGGTTACACGCAGACCAGGATCAGCGCCACCTATCGCAACGTCTCCCGCCTGGACTTTCAGCTTTACCGGTTGGACGAGGAGACCTTCATGAACCTGACCGGCGAGGAAAGCTGGAGCTTTGCCGAGAAGTTCCGCCCGTCCGAGGAGATGCTGCTCCGGGAGTGGAGCGAGGAAACCGGCGCCGCGCCCAACGAGAGCGGCAAGCTGATCACTCCTTTGATGGACGAGGAGGGCGATCCGCTGCTGCCGGGCATCTACTATCTGGTCATGCGGGCGCCGGAAATCAAGTACGTTCAGTACCGCCGCCCGCCGCATGCCATGCTCGTCCTCTCCCGACATAACCTGATCCTCAAGAGCACCGCCGCCGAGGCCCTGCTGTGGGCCACAGATCTTTCGAGCGGCCAGCCGGTGGCCGGGCTGCCCGTCCGCTTGGTGGATGAGCAGGATCTGGCCGAGAGCGGCAGCACTGACGCCGAGGGGCTGTTCGCTGCCGGGTACGCCGACCGCGACCCCTGGCGACCGCTCTATGCCTTCGTCGGCGAGCCGGGCACGGAAACCTACGGCGTGGTCATGAGCCGTTGGACGAACGGCATCAGTCCCTGGGACTTCAGCCTGCGCAGCGAGACCTACCGCGAGCCTTGCAGCGGTCACTTCTACACCGAGCGGCCCATCTACCGCCCCGGCCAGACGGTGCACTGGAAGGGCATCATCCGCACGGACGACGACGCCCGCTACGACCTGCCGCCGCAGATGGTTCCGGTCACTGTGACCATCCGCGACGACATGGGCAAGGAGGTGTACCAGGCCGAGCACGCGCTGAGCGACATGGGCACGCTGCATGGCGATCTGGCGCTGGACGAGGAGGCCGGTCTGGGTTCCTACTGGCTGGAAGCGGTGCTCGGCGAGCAGCACTTCGGCACCTCCTTCCGCGTGGCCGAGTACCGCAAGCCGGAGTACGAGCTTACGGTGCAGACTGATCGGCCCGAAGTCATCCACGGCGACACCATCAGCGCCACCGTGCAGGCCAACTACTTCTTCGGCGGGCCGGTGCGCCAGGCCGCCGTGCGCTGGGCCGTGCTCAGCCAGGACACCTTCTTCAACTGGCAGGGCCAGGGCTGGTACAACTTCAGCGATTGGGACTGGGGCGACTGGCGGCAGCAGGAGGGCTGGACCCGCTTCGGCGAGCTGATCGCCGAGGGCCAGGGGCAGACCGACGCCGCCGGCGGTTTCAGCTTCACCGTCCCCGCCGACATCAGCCCATACAAGCAGAGCCAGCTCTTCACCCTCGATGTGACCATCACCGACGTCAACGGGCAGGAGGTATCCAGCCGTGCCGCCGTGGTGGTGCACAAGGGCGAGTTTTACATCGGCGTGTCGCCGAGGCGCTACGTCGGCGTGGTAGGCGAGCGGCAGGAGGTGGACCTTATCACCGTGGACCCGCAGAGCGAGCCGGTGTCTGAGGTGGAGCTGACCGTGGTGGCCGCCGAGTACAAGTGGTACAGCGTGCAGGAGAAGGGCGACGATGGCCGCTTCTACTGGACGAGCAAGGCCGAGATCACCCCCGTCGTCACCGAGACGCTGACCACCGGCGCCGAGGGGAAGGCCCTCTTCGAGTGGGTGCCGCCCCAGGCCGGCGAGTACAAGATCATCGCCACCGGCGCCGATGCCCGCGGCAATGAGATCCGCAGCTCCGCCTTCATGTGGATCAGCGGCCAGGACTTCGTGAGTTGGCGGCGGGAGAACACCGACCGCATTGACCTCATCGCCGACAAGAAGGACTACGCGCCGGGCGACGTGGCCCAGATCCTCGTCCCCCATCCCTTCCAGGGCCAGGTGGAAGCGCTGCTGACCATCGAGCGCGGCCACATCTACGAGCACCGCCGGCTCACGCTGACCACCAACAGCGAGACCATCGAGGTGCCCATCACCGACGAGCACATTCCCAACGTCTTCGTCTCCGTGGTCATCGTCAAAGGCATGGACGCGGCCGAGCCGCTGGGCTCCTTCAAGATCGGCTACGTCGAGCTGCCTGTCTCCACCGCCGAGAAGGAGCTGGCCGTGACCATCACCCCCTCCAGCCAGCGGGTGAGCCCGCGGGACACCGTCACCTACACCGTAGAAGCCAAGGACCACGCCGGACAGCCGGTGCAGGCGGAGTTCTCCCTGGCCCTGGTGGACAAGGCCGTGCTGGCCCTGGCCGACGTCGTGGGGCCCAGCCTGCTCGACCACTACTACCGCCAGCGGGGCGTGGGCGTGGGCACGGCAGCCACGCTGGTCACCAACCTCAACCGCGTCGTGGAGGAGGCGGTGGCCGAAGAGGCGCGGGGAGCCAAGGGCGGCGGTGGCGGGCCGGGCGCCGAACCCAGCGTGCGCCGCGAGTTTCCCGACATTGCCTACTGGAACCCCGTCGTGCAGACCGACGCCGCCGGCCAGGCCGAGGTGAGCATGGTCCTGCCCGACAACCTCACCACCTGGCGCATGACCGGCCGCGGCATCACTGCGGCCACGGAAGTGGGCGAGGCCCAGAGCGACGTGGTGGCCACCATGGACCTGCTGCTGCGGCCGGTGGCTCCCCGCTTCTTCGTCGTCGGCGACCAGGCCGACCTGGCCGCCGTGGTGCACAACAACACCGCCACCGACGAGGAGGTGGAGGTCAGCCTGGAGGCCGTGGGGCTGGAGATCAAGGGGCCCGCCGTACAGCAGGTCACCGTGCCCGCGCAGGGGCTGGTCAAGGTCTCCTGGCCGGTGGCCGTGCTGCCGGGCGACCAGGTGACCCTGCTCTGGACGGCCCTGGGCGAGCGGCACGACGACGCCGTGGAGCTGAAGCTGCCCGTCTACCGCTACTCCACGCCGGAGGTGGTGGGCACCAGCGGCCAGGTGCTGGCCGGCGAGGCGCGGTTGGAAGTCATCCGCCTGCCGCAGGTGCTCGACCCCACCCAGGGCGACCTGCGCGTCAAGCTGGAGCCGTCGCTGGCCGCCGGCATGCAGGAGGGGCTCAAGTACCTGGAGCACTACGAGTGGGAGTGCGTCGAGCAGACCATGAGCCGCTTCCTGCCCAACGTGCTCACCTACCGGGCGCTGCGGGAGCTGGGCATCGAGCGGCCCGACCTGGAGCCCAGGCTGGCGCAGATGGTGGGCGTCGGCCTGCAGCGCATCACCAACCAGCAGAAGACCGACGGCGGCTGGGGCTGGTGGGCTGCCGACGACAGCCGCCCCTTCCTCACCGCCTACGTGCTCTTCGGGCTGTACCACGCCGACGAGGCCGGCTTCCTGGTGGACGAGACGGTGATGAGCCGCGCCGCCCGCTACCTGCAGCGGCAACTGCGCGATCCCGACGACCTGCAGGAGTGGGAGCTCAACCAGCAGGCCTTCATGCTCTTCGCCCTGGCCGAGGCCGGCCAGCCGGACGTGGGCCGCACCGTGGCCCTCTTCGACTACCGCGAGAAGCTGGGCCACTACGGCAAGGCTTACCTGGCTATGGCTCTGGGTCTCGTCGAAGAGGAAGGCGAGCGCAGCCGCATTGACACGCTGCTGGCTGACCTGATGGGCGAGGCCATCCTCTCCGCCACCGGCGCCCACTGGGAGGAGGACACGGTGGACTGGTGGACGATGAACACCGACACCCGCTCCACCGCCGTCGTGCTTGACGCCTTCGCTCGCTTGACTCCCTCCCCCTCGCAGGGGGAGGGCCGGGGAGGGGTCGAAGCGCTGGCCCCCAACGTGGTGCGCTGGCTGATGGTGGCCCGCAAGGCCGGCCACTGGGAGACGACGCAGGAGACCGCCTGGGCGCTCATCGCCCTCACCGACTGGATGGTCGCCTCCGGCGAGCTGGCGGCCGACTACTCCTGGCAGGTGCTGCTCAACGGCGAGTTGCTGGGCCAGGGCACGGCCACCGCCGAGAATGTGGGCGAAGCGGTGGAGCTGAAGGCGAACGTCGCCCAGCTCTTCCTCGACCGCGCCAACGCCCTGCTGCTGGAGCGCTTGCCGCCGACCGCTGATCAGACCGGCGAGGGGCGGCTCTACTACACGGCGCACCTGCGCACCTTCCTGCCCGTGGAGGAGCTGGAGCCGCTGGCTCGGGGCATCGTCGTCGCTCGCCGCTACGAGATGGCCGATTGCGCCGAGGATTGCCCGCCCGTGAGCCAGGCCCAGGTGGGCGACGTCATCCGCGTCAAGCTGACCCTGGTGGCCCCCAACGACCTGCACTACCTGGTCGTGGAAGATCCGCTGCCCGCCGGCTGCGAGGCCGTGGACGTCAGCCTGAAGACAGTCAGCGCCCTGTACGAGGGGCCGGACATGGAGCTGGCCGAGAGGCCGCCGGAGGCCCCCTGGTGGTGGAACCTGTGGCTGCCCACGCACAGCGAGTTACGTGACGAGAAGGTGGGGCTGTTCGCCACCTGGCTGCGCCGGGGCACCTACGAATACACCTACCTGATGCGCGCCAGCCTGCCCGGCCGCTACCTGACGCTGCCCTCCACGGCCTACGAGATGTACTTCCCCGAGGTCTGGGGCCGCGGCGCCGGCGGCGTCTTCACCGTCACGGAGTGACGGAGCCTTGCCGGCTCGCGGTGGACGGCCAGGTCTACCGCCTTTCCGCTGGACTTGGCAGTCCGGCGGGAGCAGATGCAGGGAAAGTTCAAAGTGCAAAACCCAAAGCTCAAGCAACCCCCTCCGCCGCTTTGGCGGGGGGGGTTGTTGCTTTGAAGATTTCCTTGCACGTGGAAGGAAGTTGTGATACAATGACGTTGGCTTTTCCTGTGAGATCGAGGTCCGCAGGAACACAGGGAGAACCACCAGGAACGCTGGTGAAAGGGGTAGCTTAGGGATCAAGCCAGGGAGGAAGAAGCGAATGTCTATCGCTCTACAAGTGAGCCCGGAAGCAATGGCTGTGTATCGGGCCACCGCACAGCATCGGTGGGAAAAGGAGCGGCAGGAATTGGCGCGACGACGGGAGCGCGCCTGGCAAGTAGTGCGACGTGCCACGGCGTTGTTGAAAGAGCAGTTTGGTGCTACACGGGTGGCGGCTTTCGGGTCCCTGGTTCACGGCCATTGGTTTTCTAGGACATCGGACATAGACTTGGCCGCGTGGGGCTTGCCAGCTGACGACTATTTTGTGGCTGTGGCCAAACTGCAGGACCTTTCACCGGATTTCAGGATCGACCTGGTGACTATGGAAAGCTGCCGGCCGGCGTTGCGAGACATTATTGTGAGGGAAGGGGAGCCGCTATGAAAACGGTCTGTCGAGCCATTGCTGGACGGATTCGCACTGAGCTGCCAGAGCTGGCACAGGTGGTCGAACGCGCCACACGCATCTGGCAGCGGGCTGTGGTGTCCACTGACGACTATTACGTGGATGCGGCGGCTCTGAATCTGCACGGTTTCTACGCGGGCATAGAGCGTCTGCTCGAAATCATCGCCGATGGAATAGACCAGACCAAACCATCCGGTCCGCACTGGCACGAGGAATTACTGCGACAGATGGCAGCCGAGATCCCTGGCGTCAGGCCACCCGTATTGAGCCCGCAGGCGCGGGACAGGTTGGACCGCTATCGGGGTTTCCGACACGTCGTGCGCAATGTGTACACGTTCAACCTGGATGCGGAGCAGATTGAGGTGCTGATCAGGCAACTGCCTCCTACGATGGAACAAGTATCTCAGGAATTGCTGGTGTTTGCCGACTTTCTGGAACAACTCGTGGAGGAGGTTTAGCTGAGATACGGTTTATGTGCGGCCGGGTTCTGCTATCCGGCCATGGGTGGAGGCAGCGGCGATCCCGTGTGGGTCCCGGCTCTTGAACCGCACTGGCGCGTGCCCCATCGGAGTTTCGACGGAACTCTGTTGGCCGGAAGTTTCACTTCCGGCCCCGCCCGCCGGAGTTCAACTTCGGCGGATCAGGAAAGATGAAAACAACAGCCCCCTTCGCCGCCTGGGTGGAGGGGGCTGTGTTTCGTGAAGTGGCTGTTTGCTTGGATCGCTTGCGCATGGTATAATCTGTCCAGCTTTGGGTCAGAGCACACAGCAGGAGAAGACATAATAGATGAGCAACAGCGACGTGGTGCAGCCCCGTCGTCCGACACAGATGTCCGACTATGCCGAGGCCTGTGTACGCGCTCTGGCCGTTGAGGGGTTGGGAGAAAAGCTCTCTTTGGGCGGTGCATTTGGCTTGCTGCATTACCTTGACTATCGTCCCACCCACGATGTGGATGGCTGGTGGGGTTCCTCGGCCACGACTGAGGATCGCCGCCAGGTGATCGGCGTGATTGAAGCAACGCTTCAGCTTTTTGGCCAGGTCAGGAAACGTGCCTGGGGCGACGTGGTCAGTGTGGAACTGATGTGCGAAGGGAAGACGGTCTTCAGTTTTCAGATCGCACATCGTTCCGCTCAACTGGAGCCATCTGCACTGGCGCCTTGGACGAATGTGTTGCTGGATAGTTTCCCGGACCTGGTAGCCAGCAAGATGGTGGCTCTGGTGGAGCGTGGTGCGCCACGAGACGTTCGTGACATCTACGCGCTATGTGAAGCAGGGTTAACCACACCACAGGAATGCTGGCAATTCTGGCGGCTCCGCCAGGAGTTGGCTGGCAGTGATACCGACAGTGTCCGGGCGCGCCTGGCTGTGGAGACTCACCTGGTGCGCATTGCTCAGCATCGTCCGCTGGGGGAGATTGCCGACCCCACGAAGCGGGCGGAAGCGGAAAGGGTGCGCCGCTGGTTCGCGCAGGAATTTCTGGATGCCCTCGCAGAATGATTGGCTGGATACCGCTATCTACCCCGATGTCGAGCCGCCAGAAGAGCTGAACACTCTGGCCGAGCGGGTAGACTTCCTGGCCCGCCTCTGTGCGGCGTGGGATTTTGGCTTGCTGCCCTCTCCCCAGACGGTGGCCGAGATCCGGCGCAGCGAGTGGCGCGAACCCGTGGATGCTTGCCGCCTGCTCACCTCGCCAGCATACCACTTGCTGCGGTCCTGGCACGATCTCCCCCCCTTGCCCTACCTGGGCAGCCAGATGGCTTACATTCGTGATGACTCCAACCTGGCGTATGTGTAGCATGATTGTCTCAAGGCCCTGCCAGGTTTGGGCCGCTCTCTGACCAGCTTGTCTCTGGGTCAGAGACCGGCCTGAATCCAGCAGCACTTCACAAGGGACTGCGGCCGAGCTCCGGCGAACAGTGAGCAGACCGATTCCCTGCCAGTTGGACGGAGGATGCTGCCGCACTGGCAACCGCTATTCGAACCACCTGCCCGGAGAAACCACAGATGACCTCGCCTCTCGCCTCTCGCCTCTATCGCCTGGGAGGATTTCCATGTGCCATTCTTCTGAGCGCCTGCTTCGCTTGGCCCTCTCCTCGCTTCTGCTGGCCGCAACGGTCTTCCTGCTCCCGCCGCCTGTGGCCCACGCCGCGGCCATCAACGTCACCACGACCCTCGATGAGTACGGCAGCGCTGGCGCCGGCTGCTCGCTGCGCGAAGCCATCCAGGCTGCCAACACCGACGCCGCCTTTGGCGGCTGCACCGCGGGCAGCGGCGCCGACACCATCAACCTCCCCGCCGGCACCTACACGCTGACGCGGGCCGGTATTGATGAGGATGCTGATGCCACCGGCGACCTGGACGTCACCAGCGAGATCACGCTGGCCGGCGAGGGCGCGGCGACCACCGTCGTCCAGGCGGGCACTCAACCGGATTGGAGCGACAGCGTGGACCGCGTGCTGCACGTCGTGGAGACTGGCACTCTGACCGTGCAGCACCTGACCATCCGCCACGGCTTCGCCCAGAGCAACGTCTTTCCCAACTACCGAGGTGGCGGCATCTACAATGCCGGCGGCACGCTGGCTGTCCACAGGTGCATCTTCAGTGGCAACAGGGCCCTGCAACACGGCGGCGGCGCAAACAACGTTGCCGGCAGTGTGACCATCAATGACTGTACCTTTGAAGGCAACGTGGCCGACTACTATGCCGGTGCCGTGTACAATCGTGAAGGCCCGATGACCATCAATGGCAGCGCTCTGAGCAACAACGAGGCCACGTTCTGGGCCGGTGCTATCTTCAACTCTAATGGGGGCACGGTGACCCTCAACAACAGCAGCCTCAGCGACAATAGGGTGACCGGGCCAGGTACTGCTGCTACCTCGCTCGCTGGCGGAGCGATCTTCAATCATCCGGACGCGGGCCTGCTGACCGTCAACAACAGCACGCTCAATGGCAATCAGGGCGGGGAGCTGGGAGGTGCCATCTATAACGCAGCGCCCCTGACCATCAACAACAGCACGCTGAGCGGCAATCAAGCTGAGGAGGGCGGTGCCATCTACTTTGTGAGCACAGTGAACATCAGCAGCAGCACGATCACCGACAATGAGGCCACCAGCGAGGGGGGAGGCATCCGCACTGGCTTTCAGATGAACATCAACAACACCCTGGTGGCCAACAACGCTGGTGGTGACTGCTTTGGTGGGTTCGTCGAAGTCAATGGAGGTCACAATCTCGATAGCGACACCAGTTGCGATTTCGGGTCGGCGGGGGATCTGAGTGGCATTGATCCTCGGCTCGGTCCGCTGCAGGACAACGGCGGCCCCACGGCCACCCATGCTCTGCGCTTCGACAGCCCGGCCATTGACGCCGGCGATCCCGCTGGCTGCCAGGATCTCGCTGGAGCGGCCATCGCCGCCGATCAGCGCGGCGAACCCCGCGACGACCTGCGCTGCGACGTCGGGGCCTTCGAGCTGAGGGTCGAGGACAGCGACACCGTGGCCAAGGCCATCACCAGCCGCGGCATCTTCACCTTCGGCCCCACCCTGGTGCAGGTGAACGTCACCACCAAGGGCGGCCTGGCCGGCCTGACGATGCAGCGAACGATGGGCGACCACCCGCAGGCCACGCAGATGAACGGCCAGTGGTGGGCCATCACGGCCGAGACCACGGGCAGCGCCACGCACGTCGTCAATCTGACCCTGCCCCACACCGTCGTCCCGGCCAGCAACGCCTGGGTCTGCCGCTACGTGGAGGGTGCCGGCACGGGAGCGTGGGACTGCGACCGCGCGGCCTTCGACGAGACCAGCGTCACCCGCAACGGCCTGAGTTCCCTGTCCCACGACTGGGCGGTGGGCGATTTCACCGAGCCCCCCACGCCCACGGCCACGCCGACCCCCACGCTGACGCCCACGGCCACAGCGACGGATACGCCCACGGCCACGCCCACACAGACGCCGACGCCAACCGCTACGCCAACACCGACGCCACTGCGGTCTTACCTGCCGCTGCTGCTGCGTTCTTGGTGACCACGGCAGTCGTGAGCCTGGACGGTACGCTCATCGTTCGCCGGATGGCGAAGCTTCAGAGCGACGCCCCCTTCACTGGTTTGGTGAAGGGGGCGGTTGCTGTCGCCGAGATTCTTGTCCACGGTGGACGCGGCGGGACAAGTAGGAGCATCTTTGGAGCAATGACCCAGTGGTGATATAATCACGGCAACGTATGTAGCCAGGTCGTTCGTGACGGTGATTTCAGGATGAGAACCTCCCGCACATCAGAAGACTTGTTCGACCATGCCCGCGCCGATCAGATCGCCCGCCAGGCCCCGCTGGCAGCGCGCCTGCGCCCCCGCACCCTGGATGAGATGGTCGGTCAGGAGCACATTGTTGGCCCGGGACGGCTGCTGCGCCGCGCCATCGAGGCCGACCGCCTCTTCTCCTCCATCATCCTCTGGGGGCCGCCCGGCACGGGCAAGACCACGCTGGCCATGATCATCGCCAACCGCACCCAGTCTCACTTCGAGGCCCTTAGCGCCGTCCTGGCCGGCGTCGCCGACATCCGGCGGGTGATCAAAGAGGCCAAGGAGCGGCGGCTGCTGCACGGCCAGCGCACTATCCTCCTGGTGGACGAGATCCACCGCTTCAACAAGGCCCAGCAGGATGGCCTGCTGCCGCACGTCGAGGACGGCACTATCACCCTCATCGGCGCCACGACGGAAAACCCCTATTTCGAGGTCATCGGCCCCCTGGTCTCCCGCTCCCGCGTCTTCCAGCTTCGCCCCCTGACCGACGAGCAGTTGCGCACGCTCCTGCGCCGCGCCCTGGCCGACGAGGAGCGGGGCTACGGCACGCGTCAGGTGCAGGCGGACGAGGAGGCCTTGGCCCACCTGGCCCACGTCGCCGGCGGCGACGCCCGCAACGCTCTCAACGCCCTGGAACTGGCCGTCGAATCCACGCCGCCCGACGCCGCGGGGATCGTTCACATTGACCTGGCTGCTGCCCAGGAGTCCATCCAGCGGCGGGCGCTGCTCTACGACAAGGACGGCGACGCCCATTACGACACCATCTCCGCCTTCATCAAGAGTTTGCGCGGCTCCGACCCCGACGCCGCCCTCTACTGGCTGGCCAAGATGGTCTACGCCGGCGAGGCCCCCCGCTTCATCGTGCGCCGTTTGATCATCTTCGCCTCCGAGGACGTGGGGCTGGCCGACCCCCAGGCCTTGGTGGTGGCCACGGCGGCAGCGCGGGCCTTGGAGTGGGTGGGCCTGCCCGAAGCGCAGTACGCCCTGGCCGAGGCCACGCTCTACCTGGCCACGGCTCCCAAAAGCAACTCCGCCGGCGCCTACTGGAAGGCCCTGGCCGACGTGGAGCGAGAGGGCATCGTGGAGGTGCCCAACCACCTGAAGGACGCCAGCCGCGACGGCCGGGCGCTGGGCCACGGTCAGGACTACAAGTATCCCCATGATTTTCCCGGCCATCACGTCGAGCAGCAGTATTTGCCCGATGGCTTGCGCGGCCGCCGCTACTACCAGCCCGGCGAGTTGGGCTACGAGCAGCAGATTGCCGAACGACTGCGCCGCTGGCGAGACCAGGACGAGGAGGAGTAGTCCGTGCGCCTGGTTCGCCTCTCGCTGACCAACTTCCGCAACTTCGCCCGCCTGACCCTCGATTTCCCCCAGCCCATCACCCTGCTGCAAGGGGGCAACGCCCAGGGCAAGACCAACCTGCTGGAGGCCATCTACTACCTGGCGACCAGTCGTTCGCCCCGCGCCAGCACCGAGCGGGAGGTGGTGAGCTGGTTGGCCTTCGAGGAACCGCTCCCCTTCGCCCGCCTGGAAGCCGACGTGGCCCGCGAGAGTTCCCCTCTGAAGCTGGAGATCATCCTGACGCAGCGAGCCAATCAGAACAACGATTCCCCTCGCTTCTCCAAACAGATCCGCATCAACGGCGTCCCCAGGCGGGCACTGGACCTGGTCGGCCATCTGCCGGTGGTGCTCTTCCTGCCCCGGGACATTCATCTGGTGACCGGCCCGCCCGCCGGCCGGCGGCGCTACCTCGATGCCACGCTCTGTCAGATGGACGCGGCCTACTGCCGGGCGCTGATGGAATACGGCCGCGTGCTCACGCAGCGCAATGCGCTGCTGCGCGAGCTACGGGAGAGCGGTAGCAGGCGAGGGAATGAGCAGTTGCGCTTTTGGGACGAGCGATTGGTGACCTTGGGCAGCCGCCTGACCGCGCGGCGTGCCGCTCTGCTGGCCGCTTTGGACGAGGAGGCCAACCAGCAGCACAGCGCCCTGTCCGCCGGTCGGGAGCGGTTGCGTCTGCGCTACGAATCGGGGATCATGGATCGCCTGCCGGCCTTGGGTCAGCAGTTGGCATTGGATCTGGAGGGGGTTACCGCGCCACTCGCCCTGGACGTGGAACAGGTCGCCGCGCTCTTCCAACGGGGGCTGGACACCCTGCGCCGGCGGGAGATTGCCGCCGGCATGTCCTTGCTCGGCCCCCACCGCGACGATATACGCTTCCTGAGCGAGGGGCGTGACCTGCGCGCCTACGGTTCGCGCGGCCAGCAGCGCACGGCGACCTTGGCCCTCAAGCTGGCGGAAGTGGCGGTCATGAATCGCGAGTTGGGGCAGCCGCCGCTGCTGCTGTTGGACGACGTCATGTCCGAATTGGACGGTGCCCGCCGCCACGCCCTGCTGGCGCTGCTGTCCAGCATCCCCCAGGCCATCGTCACGGCCACCGACTGGGAAGACTTCTCGCCAACCTTCCGCGCCCAGGCTCGTCAACTGCGGGTGGTGGAAGGGCGGATCGAGGAAGTGGTCTGATGGGTCGCTTAGTCTCTTGGTCTGGTTGGTCGTAGGGTCAGTCAGACGACGCGACCACGCGACGACCCGACCACGCGACTACAGCGGGCGTTTCTGAGGCATACCGGGGCGGCGGGGGTAGCGATCGGGCGTCTGCGAGACTTTTTCCACGATCATGATGTGTCGGGTTTCGGCCAGACCGGGGATCTCCACCGGGACAATGCGGCGCAGCTTTCCCCCCAGAACGGCCAGCGCCCGCTGGGAGGCGATAGCTTCGGCGGTCGCTGCCTCCCCCTTTTGGGCCACCACCATGCCCCCGCGCCGGCAGAAGGGCAGCGCGTATTCCAGCAGCACGGGCAACTCCGCCACGGCCCGGCCCAGCACCAGGTCATAGGCTTCCCGGTGTTGCGGGTGATGCGCCATCGTTTCGGCGCGGTCGTGCACGGCGGTCACGCTGGTCAGACTCAGCTCGGCGACGATGTGTTCCAGAAAACGCACCTTCTTCTGGCGGGATTCCAGCAGCGTCAGCCTGAGATGCGGCCAGACGATCTTCAGGGGCAGGCCGGGGAAGCCTGCTCCCGTGCCGATGTCCAATGCTTGCAGCGACCGCGCCAGCCAGGCCGTCAGCGGCTCAGCGCTGGCGGCAGTCAGTCCCAGAAGGCAACTCAGCGAATCCAGGAAGTGCCGGATCTGCACCTGTTCCGGGTCGGTCACCGCCGTCAGGTTGAAGCGTTGGTTCCATTCCAACAACTGATCGGCATAGCGTTGGAAGGTTTGGGTCTGTGTGGTGTTGAGGGGCAGGCCGAATTGGCGCGCCCCCTCGGTCAGTAGTTTCATCGTCATCTCGTGGCTCTCGCGCTGCTTTCGGCCGCATTATACCACGATCCGGCCAGCGGGCAAAGCCTGGTGCGGGCGAGGGGCATCATTCAGAACGTAAGAGAACCCTGGCCGCTCCTCCCCCACTGCGTCAGCGGAACCCTTCGCCAAGCTCAGGATGCAACAGCGGGTAGTCTCCCCTAACCGTGTTGACGCCAGTTTCGACCGCTTTTCAACCGCGGAGACCGCCGAGCACGCTGAGAAAACCAAAGAATCTCTGCGTGCTCCGTGTGCTCTGCGGTGAAGAAAGGACATCAACACGAAGGTGGTAGACCACCCAATAGCGCAACAGGCGGAAAATGAACGTTCCGACCCTTCCGCTTTTCCGCTGACCACGATGTGTTGCCTCCCCGATGCTCTTGAACTGCCGGACGAGAGATGCTGGAGTTTGTTATGGTACGACTTTGCCTGGCTGAGGAGATCGTGGTATAATCACAGCGCATGACAAGCCCCCGTAGCTCAACGGACAGAGCGCCGGACTTCGAATCCGTAGGTTGTGCGTTCGAGTCGCACCGGGGGTGCCTGCGATAGAAACATTATAGAAGCATTAATGAAGGAACCCGCCAAATCAGGAGTGAGTTGCCTTAGTCCCCAGCCGTTGTCCTTTCGAGGGGTGTAGCAGTTCCGGTGCGTAGCTCTCCTTCTCAGGCCGCCAATCCCATGAGCGATCCCAGCACACGACTAGATGAACTGGTCACCAGATTGAGGGCAAGAGGCTACCGGCTGACTCCGCAACGGATGGCCGTACTGAAGATTCTGGCCTCGAGTGAAGGCCATCCCAGCGTGGAGCAGATCTACCAGCGGGTGAAGGTGGACTTCCCCATGACCAGCCTGGCCACCATCTACAAGACGGTGACGCTTCTCAAAGAGATGGGCGAGGTGCTAGAACTGGGCTTCAGCGGCGACAGCAGCCGCTACGACGGCAACAAGCCACATTCTCACCCGCATCTCGTCTGCATTAGATGTAAAGAGATCCTGGACCCAGACACGCCTTCTGTGAGCGGCTTGTCGGAGAAGCTGGCCCAGGCGACGGGATACAAGATCGTGAGTCATCGCCTGGATTTCTACGGGATTTGTCCTCGTTGCCAGGAGCGAGAGTAGCAATTGCTCGTCGCCGCGTTATAACCGCCATTTTTTCGTTATCTGTGGCCTATGGTCATCTGCTAGTAGCGCACACTCCCAATGTAGTGACGTAGGTGGACTTGGCCAAGATTGGCTCGATAAACCCTGGTCTGAGAGAGGAGGTGAGGCTAATGATTCATGACCTGGGTGCGCTGTCTGTCGAGCAGAAGGACTACGCGAGCCAGGTGTTCTTGCAGTGGTTCGTGGAAGAACAGGTCGAAGAAGAGGCCGGCGCCAGCGAGATCCTGGAGACGCTGAAGCGAATCGGTGATAAGGGACACGCGCTGGTCATGTTGGATGGGCGTCCAGGTGCGAGAGGGGCTGAATAGCTGAGCCGAGGCACAAGCGCTAGCGAGGTGGCGCTAAGAGTGTAGATGTTGCCCCCGTGCGAGCATGATTACGAGAGATCGCTATGGGATCTGACGTCTCTTGACGGAGACGGAAACCCGCATTCCCGCAGCAGAAGCTCGTAGGATACCAGACAGAAAGGAGAGCACACGATGGATGACACTAAGAGACTGACCACTGCCGCAGGGATACCCGTTCCCGATAACCAGACTTCCCTCACCGCCGGGGAACGTGGCCCTACACTGCTTCAGGATCACTTCCTCATCGAGAAGCTGGCGCATTTCAATCGCGAGCGGATCCCGGAGCGGGTGGTCCACGCCAAGGCCGCCGGTGCCCATGGCACGCTCACGGTGACCCAGGACATCACCCGCTTCTGCAAGGCCAAGCTGTTTTTGGAGATTGGCAAGAAGACTGAGATGGTGGGCCGATTCTCCACCGTGGCCGGCGAGAAAGGATCGGCAGATACGGTACGTGACGTGAGGGGCTTCGCGCTGAAGTTCTACACTGAAGAAGGCAACTGGGACATGGTGGGGAACAACACTCCCGTTTTCTTCATTCGGGATGCCATCAAGTTCCCAGACTTCATTCACACGCAGAAGCGCGATCCCCAAACCAACACGAGATCGGACACCATGATGTGGGACTTCTGGTCCCAGGTTCCGGAGTCACTGCACCAGGTGACCATTCTCTTCTCGGATCGCGGCATTCCCCAGGGCATCCCCTACATGAACGGCTACGGGAGCCACACCTACAGCTTCATCAACGCTGACAACGAGCGGTTCTGGGTCAAGTTCCATTTCAAGACCGAGCAGGGCATCGAGTGCATTACCCAGGAAGAGGCCGACCGGATCGCCGGTAAGGATCCGGATTACCATACTCGTCAGCTGTTCGAGGCCATAGAGCGCGGCGAGTATCCAAGGTGGAGATTCTACGCGCAGATCATGCCCGAGGCCGAGGCGGAGACGTATCGCTGGAATCCGTTCGACCTGACCAAGGTGTGGCCGCACGGCGATTACCCCTTGTTCGAGATTGGTATCCTGGAGTTGAATCGGAACCCGCAGAACTACTTCGCCGAGGTCGAGCAAGCTGCCTTCTCGCCGGCAAACGTGGTGCCGGGGATATCTTTCTCCCCGTGCAAGATGCTCCAGGCACGTATCTTTGCCTACGCTGATGCCCATCGCTATCGTCTGGGTGTGAACTCCGATCGCCTTCCCGTCAACGCCCCTCGGGCGACTAAGCTTGTGAATCCCTATCAGCGTGACGGGCACATGCGCTTCGACGACAATGCCGGGGCAGCAGTCAACTATGAGCCCAACAGATTTGGTGGGCCGGTAGCCGATCCTGCCTTCAGCGAGCCGCCCTTGAAGATCTCGGGTGATGCTGATCGCTACGAGCAGAAGCGCGGCGTTGACGATGACTACATTCAGCCTGGGAATCTCTACATGCTGATGCCTCTTGACGAACAGCAGCGGTTGGTGGAGAACATCGTCGGGAGCCTGAAGAAGGTGCCGAAGGAAATCCAGGAGAAGATGGTAGAGCACTTCTCCAGGGCCGATAGCGCGTATGGAGCGGGAGTGGCGAGAGGTTTGGGCCTCGCCTGAGCACGAGCGACAAGTCAAAGCATACCCGTACACAACTCGAAGCCGGCCAGTGCCCGCGTGGTGCTGGCCGGCTTGACCGTTGACACACCCTCACTGAAACCCCGCTCATACCTCAACTTGCCGTCGCTGCTGTTCTCTGATATACTGTTGTCCAGCCTACAAAAAGGCCTACGGACCCTGTTTTTGAAACCTTCCCCAGAGCATAGTCCGTTGGTTGGAATTGTCTCTTCTCAGCGGTTCCTGTCACCAGCACTTCGGATCCGTAGGTTGTGCGTTCCAGTCGCATCGGG
>JACNHM010000082.1 GCA_014383605.1 Chloroflexota bacterium | reverse complement strand
GCCGTAGGCGATGCAGAAGATGACCACCGGCACACCGGTGTCGTTGCCCCGCTCGATCTCCCGCGCCAGTTGTTGCAGGCTGATGCCCGAAGCGTTCTCCCGCCCGTCGGTCATGGCCACGATGGCGTTGATGCGCTCGGTGTCGTTGGCCTGCTGCAAGCGGACGTAAGCCGCCCGCACACCGTCCAGCAGCGCCGTGTCACCTTCCGCGTACAGCCCGTCCACTGCTCCTTCCAGTTCAGCGCGGTTGTACCGCAGCTCGTCCAACGGAATGATGCTGTTGACCTGCGTGGAGAACTCCACCAGGCCCACCCGTTCCAGGTCACCCTGGATCTGCGCCAGGAAGACGCCCAGCGCCTGGCGGGCTGCTTCCAGCTTCTCCCCCGTCATGCTGCCCGACGTATCCACCACCAGGTAGACGTTGGTGTGTCGCTTGGTGTACCACCAGACGTTGCGCACCACGTCCACCACCGCCGGGCTGGGCATCTGCAGCGTGGTCTGCGGCTGGCGAGAGTCCACGCCGTTGGCCGCCGTGAGCGGCGAATCGGGACCGTCCAGGGGGATGGTCAGGTCGGCCGGGCGGTAGCCGTGGGACAGCACCACCGCCTGCGCTTGCGGCGACATCAGGAACTCGCGGAAGTGCTGGAAGGTGAGCCTCTGGTTGGCGGTCAACGTATCCGTCTCCAGCAGGGCCAGCGGGTGATCCTCCCACAGCGTGCCTTCGGCGGGGTAGACGGCCACCAGCCGCGGGGTGCCGCGGGCCTGGCGGTTGAACTGCACCACCAGTTGCTCCTGCACCACGAAGGCATCCAGGTAGTCCGGTCCCTCTTTCTGCGCCCGCTCGATGACGGCCAACTCGCCCTCGCCGTAGTAGCGCACGGTGCGCTCCACGGCGCCGACGTAGTCCAGCGTGGCCTGCGCCTGGGCATCCTCGATGGTCAGCCCGCGGGTTTTGCCCGCGCCGGCGTAGAACTCGGCCAGCGTGGCCAGCAGCCCGCTGGCGGAGCTGGTCGAGGGATGGCTCCACTTGAAGTTGGGGTCGCGCTGTGCTTGCGCCTGCACATCGGCCCAGCCGACGGGCTGATCGGGCCAGCCGAGTTGGCGGGCCACCGGTTCCCACATGGCCAGCACCACCGGGCTGACCGCGTAGCGGTCGCTTTCGCCCACCAGCGCGGCTTCGCTGCCGGTCTGCTCGGCCCAGGCGCGGTCGAGATCATCCAGCCACAGCGACGAATCGGGGCTGATGGCCTCGTAATCGCCGGCCAGCGCCGCTTGCAGCATCGCTTCCACGTCCTGCTGCTCTGCCTGCACGCGCATTGTGCGGCGGTCGTCCGTGCGCAGCTTCTGCCCGTTGAAGGTTTCCACCAACTCGGTGAAGAGCGCGGCCTTTTCCGGTGAGGTAGCCACCCGCAGCGTGGCCTCGCGGGGATCGGTCGCCGAGGCCGCCTCTGGCGTGGCCGTCGCCTGTGCTTTGCGCTCCGCCACCTGCATCACCCCCCAGGCGACGCAACAGGCCATCGCCACTATCGCCAGCGCGGCGACGATGAAGATAAGCACAAAACGGCGACTCTGCGATTTGCGATTTGTGATTTGCGATTTGTGATTTGCCATTTGCGATCTGGCCCTCGATCAATTGCCCGCCAGGTTCAGATCTCAAGCAAGAACCAGGTCGGCCGTGTATTCGGGTACAGGGATGTAGCGCACAGGACGACGTTGTCGGTACTCTTGAAGAAACTGGTCGAGTTTGAGCGACACTTCGGCCGAAAAGTATGCCTCACCACATTGGCTGCAAACGTCAGCCGGAATGTCTCGGCAAACGATCAGTTCGTCATCCTGCCAGAGATGCAGATCAGTCGTCTGGTTGTGCAGCAGCTCGCCGTCGCAGATGTCGCATCGCATCGGTCAATTATTCCACTTTTGTTCGAGGCGGTCTCCTGACCGCCTCCGCCGCTAGCTGCTGGTCGGGAGACCAGCAGGGAACCGTGTCGTCACCGCCCTGCCACGTTCAAATCAAACCAGCGCAGCAGGGCCTGCAGGACGTCCCGATCGGGCGAGCGCATGGCCGTGGTGCGGGGCACGACAGTCTTTACCCCCTGCGTTTCCCACTTCACGAAGGGGCTGTCCCCTTCCGTCACGGAGACGTCGGGATTGGTCGGGCGCAGCCCGCGGGCCACCGCCTGGAGCTGCACCTCGGGCGAGAGCAGGTAGCGCTGGAACTCCAGGGCGGCGTTTTTCTCCAGAGCCGTCGTCTCCGGCCCCATCCACACGGTGAAGGGGAAGTCAAACCATGTGACGTAACGGGGGTAGAAGATGACCAGCGGGTCGGCCCAGCGGGTCTGGATGCCGGCCATGTGCGTCAGCAGGTCGCTTTCCAGCAACTGCCCGCCGTCGCCCACAGAATAGCCGAAGAGGGCGAAGTCCTCGGCGGTGTAGGCGCTGGCGCCGCTGATGTCGGTCACCGCGCCCATCAGCTCCCCCAGCCACTGCTGGAAGTCGGGATCGGTGACGTCGGCGGTGGAAATGTTGGGGCGGTCGTAGTACTCGCCGGCGGCGGCGATCATGGCCGCCAGGCCGCCCACGTTCTTGCGCGGGCTGGGCACCACCAGTTTGAAGAAGCCCCAGGCAGCATCGCCGCCCAGCTCCGGCCAGCCTCCCTTAGCGATGGCCGCATCGTGGATGGTCTGCCAGTCCAGCTCGCCGTAGCGCTCCTGCAGCACATTGGCCCGGCTCTGGTAGATGCCCCAGGAGAAGAGGGAGATGGCGAGAGGCCGGGCGCGGTACTCGCCGTCGGTGAGGAAGACGTCGCGCCCCAGCCGCTCCTTGTAGCTGGCGTTGGCCAGTTCCACCAGGTAGCGGCTGTCGGGAATCCAGACCGTGGGAAAGCGGGCCAGCTTCTGCCGCTCAGCCTCGCTCAGTTCCTCGGCAGTGCGCTCGCCGAGCACGCCGAAGTCGTCGCGGTCGAACTTGCCCAGCGCGGTGAGGCCGTCCATGGCGATGATCTCCACCTGGATGATCTCGCCTTCCAGCTTGTGCTGTTCGGCGTTGAATTGTTTGGCCGCTTCGCGCACCCAGGGCTCCACGGGCAGGGCAGTGATCACCCGCACCTGGATGGGGCCTTTGGGGGTGACGGTGAGCGGCTGCTGCGCCGGGTTCAGCAGATAGCGCCAGGCCAGCGCCGCGCCGACAATCAGCAACGCCACCACGACGGTGACGATGAACACGATACGGGTACGTTTCATGAACGTTACTCCCTCAAGGGTAGCTGATGCTTCTTCCCTGTGCCAAATCACTGACCTGCTGGTCCGATAGTCCGCTCAACCAATACGCGGCCAACCCTTTCTTCCAAGCTACGTACCATAGTGACCAGTCATTGGTCAGCAAGGCGGCATTCTTCAACTCTGCGTAGGTCAGGACGAAGATGTCCATCCCGCCGACGCGCACTTCA